>JBCCCR010000027.1 GCA_039033415.1 Pseudomonadota bacterium
AAATCGACGGCGATGGTTTTAGACTGCATGGGTGGACTCCTCCGTTTCCAATTGCATAGCAATTTTGGCACTTAGATGCCGGGCGACCGGTCCCAACCTACCGGTGGGACGTGAGGAGTCCATTTCACCACTGCAGCTGACTGGCTGCGCTGGAAGCTAAGCCTAGTCGTTGTATTCCACACAAACAGCATGTCGGCAGCCAATAACTATCAAAAAGAGCTTGGTTCGGATCTGGAGGAATTATTCGGAGGGGAGTTTAGATTTTTCAGATCTAAGCTTGAGCTTAGGAGAGAGCGGCAAGATGGATACGACGTAATCGTGTTATCTGGGTCAAATAAATGGTCGCCATTTATTAATCTATCATTCTACTTTGGTAGAAATTTCGCTGCGGCTCGAAGAATGGAAAAGCTACTCGGACTCTGCCCCATGCATTACCAAATTCAGCAATACTCACCTAATGTCCAACATATGGAAGGCTTAGGCTACGAGGGACAAGGAAGCTGGGATATAAATATCGAAGATCCGCCTAAAGATATGCCACAAAAGCTTAAGATCGCAATCGAAGGGATAGCATTTCCCTTCTTTGAGCGATTTTCTACATTGGAATCTGCACAGAGAGCGCTTGAAACAGACGATTCTTGGTGTTTCTCTCCAAGAGGGCCTTGCTTTCACATGTTGTTTAAAATAGACGCGGCCCTGAACGATATGGATCATTTTAGAGAATGGAGTAAATGCTTAGAAAGCTTCTATCGTCAGCAGGCTGCCGAAAATATCGAAAGCTATGAAGCCAAGCAATCTGGAATATAACAAGCGCATGCACCCCGACCTTACACGGCGCATCGCGCCGTGTAAGGTCGCTGATGCTGGGCGTTTGTCAAAAAGCACGTATGCATTCAATCAAAATTATCGTTCCACTATTGTTGACTATTGGTACCGCCGATTCAGGTAAGTGGTCATCGAACCATCATGAAATAACTGTTCATTTCAACGAAAAAATATGGTCAATTGTAGAAGAGGTAGATTCAGAAAACGATACCTTAATTGGCCTTTATGACAAGGATGACGGGTCGACTTTCCTACTAAGAATCGAATTTCAAGAAGATGCGATAAACATTCCAGAGGAAGCAATAGATAAAGCGTTAATTGAGACACTGAGGAACGCAGATAGCGGTGTTGAGGTCTATCGTAGGTCCGCGATGACTATTGCCGGAAATGACTTCAGAGTGATCGACTACTTATTCGACAATCGCGAATTTGGCACACAGAGAGTAAGACATGCTTATCAGCAGCAAAGTAATCACATTTTTATGTTAATGATGTCTTGGCCGATTGAAATGAATATCCAAGTAGGAAAAAATTTTCCATTCAAGCATTTGGCACTAATAGAAGGGCTATCTTTGACTGAACAGTAATGCGAAGGCATAACAAATGCAGGCAGCTAACCAGCTGCGCCGGAGGCTGATCTAAGTCGCTAGCTGCTCAGACAGTGGATGATCTCAAGACCTCAGGATTGATACTTGGCGCAACAGCACTGGCTTTTCTGCTTGATGCTTTTGTCACCCTAATTCCACTTGGCAGAGGCGTATTGGGTCACGGGCTTTTTACAACCATATCGGAGTATAAAGCCCTGGAAGTTGCGCTGATTACATTCGCGGTTCCGTACTTTCTGGGCAGGAGACTGTTGAAAGAATACCCCGTGGAAGTTGTATTTGCTGCGGTCGGCTTGGCCATGCTCTTCTTGGCATTGTTTTGCTTTGAGGCCCGTTGGTACGATTTCTCGCCGGAAATAGAGCGCCGTATTGAAGGCCTATACGGGACGAGAACCGAAATACTGACGAAAGCAGGCATTCTGGGTGCTGTGGGCCTATCAATCTACATTGCGGCGCAATTATCAATCGGTATCCGGAGTGCTAGCCGTGCACGCAGCTAAAAGGTGCAAGCAGGTGACGGCCAAAACACTCCGAGTTTCGCGGGGAGCTCATGGATAGCGTTTTGTCTCAGTCGTTCGAGCTACTCGACACCGATGCTAACCCTTCGAAACCATCTTGGCTGAGTGGGGACAACTCGTTTTATGCTACGAGGAGTCTACGCTCGGGCGGGTTGGCTTTTGCCCTAAATAGCAGGAATGTCTCAACTGGCAAAGTGTGTCGGGCTTTAATAGTTAGTCCGGCTGAGATACCCGACGTGCCGTCGAGCTACAGCTCTTCCAGATATGATTTTGTCTGTGCTGTTAGCGGCAACTCTTCGGTTTCTCAGGTTGAGGGTGTCGACTTGGAGTTCGTCGGAGAAGCGGCAGTTAGTGGCCGTGTACACAATTACCCCCACGCGATAGCTGCCCTTGCCTTGTATCTATACATTTACGGATGGAACGATTTTTCTAAGCTAAGGTACGGAAGTGAAACTTGGCTTGGGAGGGTAAGTCACAAGAATACGCAGTGTGAGCTTCGCCGGGTTTAGGGGGCGATCGATGCAAAATTAGAATCTGCAGCTAATCGCCTGCTTCTGCGGCTGAGTATCGTCGTTAGTCATAAAGGTTAGATTTATGCCAATTTTCGATCTTCTTGAAGAATTCTTAGATAAAGGGGCTAGTTCGGATGACCCGCTCCAGACTCAAACGCAACGTTCGGTCAGCGCGAACCGTGAGAAAAACCGGCGTTTGGAGGTGCGTTACGAGCGGCTGAAGCTTCTGACATTGGCCATGTGGGAGCTCATGAAACACAAGAACGGAATGACCGACGCTGATTTGCGGCTAATGGTGGCCCAGATTGATATTGCTGACGGGAGAAGAGACGGAGAGGCGGAAATATCTGAACAGTTGGCCGATTGCCACAATTGCGGGAGAGTCATTTTGACCTCAGCGCCTCGTTGTCCCTATTGCCATGCTGAGAACGAATCATATGACCCAATTCGTGCGATTTAAACTTCGAGGAACGACTAACAAGTCGCTTCAGCTGACCGGTTGCGAAGGCAGTTGAGGCTACTCGTGATTAGGAATTCGATGAAAACAGTATTGCTGAGTATGTTGCTTGTATTCGCCTTTCCTGCGCGCGGGGAAAACCGACACCTGGAATTGGCGATGGAATTCGACAGAGTGTCTTCTTCCCAAGATAAGGAAGAGCTCGTCGATCGGTCAGTTATGCCAATGGTTCTTCAGAATTTTCCCAGTTTGAGAGAGCACAGGGACAAGCTCCGTGAGGAATTGCTGAAGACAATTCAATCTGATGAATTCATGGAGGCGAAAGCGGATGTCTATGTCCGAATTTTTACGGAGAGGGAACTTGAGCAGCTCATTGAGTGGTTCCGGCATCCTGCATACAAGCTATTCAATACACGGAGATTTGAAGTCAATGAAAAACTCTTTGAGTATTCGCTGCCAATCTACCTAGGTATTGGCGAGCGCCTGGCCGAATCCTTATAACAAGCGGCTGCAGCTGAGCCTAGTCCTAAGCAAGTCGATGAGATTTCTTCTGCTTTTCGTTTTGTTTGTGATCTCGCCATCAAGCCAATCAACAAACTGTCGCAAACATACCTACGGTAGCGTCGAAAAGGATGTGGCGAACGCTTACGGCAAATATGAGTCGATTTTTGTCGCGCTGGTGCAAGAAACTCCCGGTGGAACCAATGAATACGATTTGGCTCATGGCCTCGAATACGAAATGACAGTTCTCCAATCTTTGAAGGGCGCGGTGAATGGGCAGTCTCACCGAGTGAAGGTTTCAGTATTCGACCGAATGTACAGATTCGCTCCAGGTCAGGAGTATTTGGTATTTGGCAAAGTGGAGGCTGGCTACGCCATGGTCAATGAGTGTTCACCAACCGGTCTGCTATCAAATTCTCTGGAGAAGCTGGGTTTACTCGATGAAATCAGTACGACCCGCTAGCAAATGGGGCTTATCACGGGGATGAGGGTAGTCCATTGGTATTTGTAACCTGCAGTGAAGTTGAGCTCAGCAAAAATACGCCCAAACAAGATTTAGCGGCTAACCGGCTGCGCCAGCAGCTGATGTTTGGCTTTGTGGTTTCCTGCAACGTGGAAAAGAGATGCTAACGGAGCTAAGTCCAAAAGCGCTTCTCGCCGGCACACTAGCGTTTGTGGGGACGTTTCTTGTGATTTCGATGGCTGCAACACTGGCAGCAAACAACGCAACATCGTTATTCGACGCCGGCTGGTTTTGGTTGGCGCTTTCGGTGTTGGGAACAGCGATGCTCGGAATTGGCGGTTATGTATCTGGTCGGATGGCCGGGCGGCAGGGTTTACTTCATGGATTTGTCGTTGGACTTTTGGGTCTAGCAATAATCCTGTCAATCGTTGGCGTTGCGTTTAGTCGTAGCGCAGCGCAGGAAATCATCTTTTCGTACGGTTTATACGGCATGTTTTTCAATTGCCTCGGTGGCTGGCTGGGAGCTTATGCCTCCAAAGAATCCGCATGACCAATGCCTGAAACTGGCCAGCGGCGTCGGCCGCTGAGCGTGGTTGGTAAGCGTTGAGTCGATTTCTGTGCTTCTAATCTTCTTGCTCATGTACGCGTACCTGCCGGGGCTCATTGCCGGGCTGTTGACCTTTGGATTGAGCCCCTTGTCCCATTCAGCAAATACCAGGATAAGTTGGTTGCTCGTAACTATCAGCGCGTTCACTTATGGTTACCTGGCTTCGAGAGGCCCCTTACCACCAGAGGTTCTTTTCCCGCCGCTATTGGGCGGTGTAGCGAGCATTCCGGTGGCTAGAATCATCATTGAAAGGTGGCGAGGACAGAAGGATGGCGATTCCCATGCATAACAAAAGGCTGCTGCTGGCCGTCTGCACTGGCAGTTGATACTTGTCGTTGTGCTTCAGAGGACAAAAAGATGGAATACATTCTCTTCATTCACAACAACACAGAGTCCGATACATCAAAAGAAGAGTGGGATTCCTTTTTCGATAGCGCAATTCAAAGTGGCCTTTTTCGAGGTGGTAGTGAGATTGGCAATCGATCTCAGCTGGGTAGGAAGCCGGTCACAGACATCACAGTCAGTATCGGCGGATTCATGCGCTTTGAAACAGAGGATTTTGATTCGCTAGTTTCTCTGCTGGAACAGCATCCGGTTGTAACCCACGGTGGAACACTTGAGCTTTGCGAATTGCCCAAAACTGATGCTTAGCGTCTGGGTATTTGAGCATTCGATTGATCCCACCGGTCGCGCGGAGCCCTGATGGTTTGAATTGTCGCCGCAGTCCAATTCACTGGATTCTTCTGATATCCGTCTTTTCTGCCAGTCACGGCTTGACTCTGAGCCATTTTGGCTGGTCAACCTACTCCCCGCAGAAAATTCTGGTGGCGCACCTGATCACGATGGCAGTGCTGTTGGTTCGGGAGGCGTTACGACACGATACAGTGATGCTCCCAACCAAAAACGCCTGCGGTTGATAGTTAAGCATGATGTTCAGCCGAAACTCTCGCAAAAGACTTCTGCTCTCCGTTTGTATCGGAATGATCTGCTGTGGCCTTGTTTTGGCGAGCGCGCCGTTCATTTCTTCCTTGCGCCCAAATGCTAGTTCACTGGCCAGCCTGCCTCGTATTTCACTTCCGCCGCTCGAGGCGGGGGAGTATGCGCATATTCCTGGAGTGCTTTATTGGGGAGGTATTCTGGTATTTGTCGATCTAGCGGGTGAAACGCACCTTTTCGGTACCTTGGTCTATGAAGGAAAAACGTGGGTGCACGACTATCGCGCCAATATACCGCTGTATCAATGTGAGGACTTTGGTCCAGATTTTGAAATCGAAGAAATCTACTGCAAAAGCGACCCCTACGATTTTGCCCACTTTAGGCTAGATGGAACGTCATTCACTAAGGGGCAGGACGCCCTGCGGCGAATACCGGGGCATCGGCAAGGAGACGAATTTGTCTTTTTCAGACACGCCTACCTCCATAGTGGCTAAGAAGAATGCGATTGAGCTGATGCCCTTTGGCGCCGTCTGAGCACATTTGTTAAAACGCAAAGGCCTCTCGCATGGGTGGAGAAACCGACTTGAATGACATCAGCGAAAACAAGCAAAAATTCTTGCCAGCTTGGGTATGGACAATCGTCTTTGTGCAAGTGTTCCTAGTACTTTTCTTCTCGGTTGGAACTGCCCTAAATCCTGGTGACTTTATTCCAGGAGTGAACGAGATCAACTATGTAGTACAGCTCTATCTTACGAGGAATGTGACTGCGGTATTAGGAATAGTCATCGCGTTGTTTCTCAGATCGCACCAAGCCCTTTTTACGATATTGGTGGTCCGAGTGCTAACTGATTTATCGGACATCATTTCTGTGTATGTACTGAACGTAGAAGATATCAAGGAAAGTGTTCCGATGGTGGTCGCCTTGCTAGTTATTCCGGCGTTAGTGGCACTAAGTTACCTATGGAGAAGAATGAAGGCAGCCTCGTAATTACAAGCTTTTTGGCTGTCCTATATCGCTAACCGCTAAGTGCGGTAGCCTGCACTTCAAAAACCTACGTTGCAGGTAAGTCTTTCCGGTGAAAACTTACGTCTTCGTTTTCCTGATTGTTTATGGCGCCGATTTGAGCGCGTGCATCCGGGCGTCTCATCCGCGGCAGCCAAGCGCGACCGAGTCTATGCTCATTCAGGCTGTCATCAGCCACGAGTTTCGTGAGAACGTTCATCTGGAGATGCTCGTCGAATCCAGAGGTTTACCGATTCAAGCTGAGATTGAGGCGCCACAGAGTCCAGATGAGGTTAGCTTGGCTTGGCTTCTGAAAAAGACGAAGCGGGATTCCGAGCGGCCTTGTGAGGTGGCTGTTCGGGCAACAGTGTGCACATCGATTGGACCAAAGCCTGAAGCATCGTTCGTCTACCTGCGAAATTTTCGCTGGTTCTGGTGGGTCGTAAAGGTTAAGGAGTTTGAGAATTTGCATTCCTGTAAGAATCGACGCACCGAAGCGTTGGATAGGTCCACGGGTCCGTAGGAGGACCGACGAGCGGAGTCGTAGTGAACCCTAAGCTAGTCTTATTGCCAGGTACTGATGGAACCGGGGCGTTGTTCGAACGTTTCTGCGATTTCTGTGAGCTGAAATCAGAGGTGGTGCGCTATCCCACTTCAGAGCCACTCGATTACCTAGAGCTGGAAGAGATTGTGCTTGCAAAGCTGCCTCAGGCCACGCCGTACCTTTTGGTTGCTGAGTCGTTCTCGGGGCCAATCGCAGTCTCCATCGCCAGTGCGAACCCGAGCGGCTTAGTAGGGTTGGTTCTATGTGCATCGTTTGTCGTCAACCCAGTGCCATACCTTCGTGTCTTCTCGCCGCTACTCGGAATGCTGCCCATGTGGTCTCCTTCGGCGATCCTGTCGACCTTGCTTATGGGGCGTTTTCGGACCGAAGCTTTGGTCAAGGAAACTCAAGGCTGTCTCAAGACGGTGAGTCCGACCGTTTTAAGGCACAGGCTTCAAGCGGTTCTGAACGTAGACTACCGGGAGAAAATGCGTAAAGTAGAGGTTCCGGCAATCTACTTCAGGGCAACGGAGGATCGAGTGGTGTCCAAAAGATCCTCGCAGGAATTCATGGATTGCTGCACGCACGGAGAAATAATTGACGTCGAAGCACCTCACTTTTTGCTCCAGTGCTGCCCGGAAGTAGCGGCAGGTCACATAGAGCGTTTTGCCGAGCGTCACGCTAATGCGCCCTGAATGGTTTCGCGAGTCACCCAATGCTGGCGGAACCCAATGAGCAAGTTCAATCGTAGGAGATTTCGGTGAGATGACAACGAGTTCCAAAGCTTCCGGTATTGCTCTCCTCGTCTTTTTGGTGTCGCTACCATGGCTGTCCAGACTTCATGCGCCAGCGGAGCACAAAACCCAAGACGAGGCTCTGCAGGACTTTTATCAGCAAGTTTTCGTAACGCCAGAAAGGATTTTGAGAAGAAGCACCGGGGCAAGCGTCACGCCGTGTTTGATTGATGGAATGCGCTGCGCGGACCTTTACCCTGAGCCCGTTACGCCCTGTTTGTTGTCTGGTCGTAGATGTGACGCCGAGGCACGGGTTACGCTTCTCGAGAGCCGGCCAGAGTACTGAGGAGGCGTTTTTTTACGAAATGACTGCTTCGTCGTCTTCGCACCGTGGTACCTGATATACCCCATTCAGTGAATAATCCCAGACTTACGCATAAGGCGGTGCCGCAGTTAACCAAGTGAGCCACCAGTCGGGTGTTATAACCTTTTAGCGAAACTAGACGCTTTTATGAATCTCAAGGACGTTACTTTTTTCGTTTCCTCGGGCTGCGTGCTGGCTCTGTTTTATCTCGAGGATATGCCGTCAGGATCGATCCTCCGCGCAATGGTGTTGGTCACTCTGGTTGTGCTCCTAGTTGTCAACTGTATTGCGTGGTTTCGACGGATCAAAACGTCACGTCGGGAAGGGCGTGCAACCCGTGAACGCCTCCTTGCGGAAATCGAGGCGTACTCCAGCGAGGCGTCTAAATCGGCGGAAGACCGCAAGTCCCAAGACATTTGAAACCATTGAGTCAATACAAAGGGTTAGCGATTGGACCGCAGCGAAGAAAAGTCTTGAGCCGGAACCCATGACGACAAGAATCGAGGCGCATTTAGGTGATATCACAGCCCTGGAGGTCGACGCGGTAGTCAACGCGGCGAATTCGTCACTGCTTGGTGGTGGCGGCGTAGATGGCGCGATTCACCGTGCCGCCGGTCCAGACCTGCTGCACGAGTGTCGCTTGTTGGATGGCTGCAAGACGGGCCAGGCCAAACTGACCAAGGGGTACAACCTGTCGGCCGGTCACATCATTCACACAGTGGGTCCTGTTTGGCGGGGTGGCCACGAAGGCGAGCCAGAGCTTTTGGAGGCCTGTTACATAAACTCGCTAGGCATCGCCAAAGAGCAGCATTTCTCATCGATAGCGTTTCCGTGCATAAGCACCGGAATCTATGGATACCCTAAAGCGCTTGCCGTAGAGATTGCCGTGGCGGCGGTTACTTCAGCGACAGCAGAGCAATCCTCGCTGGCTTTAGTCGAGTTTTGCTGCTTTTCGCAGGAAGATTATGAGCTCTATTTTGAGCGACTCAAAAACGTTGAAACTTAACGAATTTCGGATCCTGCAGGATGCCAATCATTTTGTTTAGGGTTTTGCTACTGAGCATTTTCGTCGCTGCCAGTTCGCTTACTCCTGTGAGAGCAAGCTGTGTTAACTATGTTCATGAGGACGCTCCATACGGGATGCTTATGAGCGGTTACGACTATGTGTTCTCAGGTATCGTCACATCTGCTAATCCGTTTCTGGTTAGTTTCGATGTACACCATGTTTGGGAAGCGAGCACCGAGCTAGGTAAGAATGCTGTCATGAGCCTTGACCCACAATACTCACGTAGCTTTGCGAAAGGATCTAAATACCTGGTGTTTGCGTCACTGGTAGAAGGCTATATTAAGATCGAGACCTGTAACCCAACTAAAGAATGGAGTCACGCTGAGAGCATCATCGAATCAGTTGTGGTTCGACTTTATGGAGTAGGATCGTGATCTACCCGTTACTTCACGTCGGTATATGCGTCTGGCTGATCTGGCTCGGGGGCGCAGAACGCTTGGAGGGAAGCTTCAGCACGATCTTTTTCATCTACCCGGCCATGACGGCCACAGAATTGAAGTTCTTTGCGTTCCTATCGCTGCTCACCGTTCCTTTTTACCTCGGTCTGGTTGTTTAGTGTCCTGGTGCCAGACCGATGGGGAAAATAGAGATGGTCGCCGCTGGCCAACGAAGTCTGTTGAGAAGGTGAGTACTTATCAGCAATGCTCTGTAGTGATTATCGGGCTCTTCTTGGCGGGTTGCGCGTCTGAGCCGGTTGCTCCTTGGGTGCGGTGCGAGAATACGGCCGAATGCGAGATTGAGGTGGGTTACTACTGTGGGGTTGTTGCTGTCAACGCCGAAAACAAAGCCCCCTTAGTTGAAGACGTCGCAAAGTGGTATGCCAAAAGCTCGGACAGCATGGAGACCTGCGCGAAGCGGAAAGAGCGGTATGTTCCGCAGTGCCGAAAAGGAAAATGTGAGGCCGTCGTTAGGGATTCGGACTAGTTTCGCCGCCACGCGAATGGGTGCAGTAGACTAACGCAAAGGCAGACTAGCAGCCGCGGATAAATCGCTCATTAGGTAAGGATTGTGCTGGAAGGAGTACTTATTCTCCTCAAGATATTTGCCATGGTGTTCGCGCTGATTGCCGGGATCGCTGTGATCGTCATTGACCTTGCTCCTGAGAAAACATTAGAGGATCGGCGATGGCAGCTTATTGCGGCTCTATTGCTTATCCTTATCCTGGGAGTTACTGGCGGGTTCCAATTTGCCATGTTCTGGATTGCGGCCGCAGCAATGATGGTTTCGTTCTACCTGGGGTATCGCGACGCCAAGAAAGCGGTTTCCACCACCTGCTGATTATTCCGAAGGTTTCACTCCGCGATGAAAAAGACGGTCATTACGTTGCTCATTGGTGTCCTGTTGGGGGCGGGCGGTATGTACGCGTTGAGCCTCCGGGCACACCTTGCAATCCTGGATCTAAAAGGCGCTGAGTCTCTTCATCACTCAATATTTAGCTTGGAGCATTACCGGCAGTATGGGATCGAGCGGCACGAATGGTTCCTAGAGCAGGACGTAAAATGCAAAGTGTCTATGCAAAGGCAAATCAGAGAGGAAAACATCGAGACCTATCCCGGTTGGTTTTATTCTCCAAAGCCTGTGCTGACGGGAAAAGCACTGGAAAAGGCTGTGGGCCTGGTCGGCACCGATTTTATCTGTGAGTCGGGCGTCTAGGTCTTAGGCTTAATGAGGTAGCTAGGGCTTGACCATAAGGACCGTGTCCGACCGGATCCAACCCGATTATTTGGTTTTGATAGCTCCCGATAGAGTGAAAAGCATTGGGTCAGGCAGCTCTTGACCCAGTCAGTCACTCTCCGCCGAGTCCTTTCTGATAATGATAGGCTGATGCCAAATGGGATTGGGAGACTACTGTGGCTCGTTTTGAAGATGTGATAACGACCCGAGAGCAATTCCGCTCAATCATGGGAGAGCCTAGCGACAAGGTTACTCGGAAATCCCTTTCCGCATTAGACAAGCATTGCGGTGTTTTTATTGGTCGAGCGCCGTTTATGTTGATCGCTTCCGCTGATGCAGACGGCAATACTGACGTGTCACCCAAAGGTGACCCAGGTGGCTTCGTCAAGATTCTCGATGAGAAGACTCTCGCGATTCCCGATCGTCTGGGAAACAGGAGAGCCGATACGATAGAGAACATTCTTCAGAATCCGAAGGTTGGACTGATTTTTCTGATTCCTGGAAAGACGGAGACGCTGCGCGTCAGCGGCAAAGCCATGATTGTCCGTGATGCGGTACTGCGTGACTCGATGGCTATGAAGGGCAAGAGCCCCGACTTCGCCATAGTGGTGACCGTTGAGGAGGCTTTTTTTCATTGCTCCAAATGCATGATTCGCTCGCAACTGTGGCAGTCCGAGCACTGGCCTAGTCTTGACGGACTGCCTCGTCTCGCTCAGACCATGGTAGATGCAGGCAAGCTTGAACTGACCGAGAGCGAGATGCACGAGATCGTCATAAATGACGAGAGAGAGCGCCTTTACTAGCATCTGCCAGCGGCCGCTTCTGGCTGTACTCAGACTTTCGAAGCCCACGTGTGTAGGCTCAGGAATCGACAATTACAGCTACTTGCTAATACCAATTTCTCTAGAGTTTGGCGCAAACTAATCCACAAATATCGATCAGCGAAACCTGTTGTGTCGTAGTCTTCAACCTCGAATTATTCAGCATTCACGATGTCAGATCCCTTGCTGTCGGAACTAAACAACGAGGTGAGATTGCTAAGGTTCAGCGCTTTGGCTTAAGACCCGCTGGTCTAACGTCTGACAAAGACTACACATAAGCCTTGTGCGCGCAGCCGTCCTGGCGAACCCGAGTTGTTGCGTTATGAGGAAATGGGGCAGGCTAGCAACACTTCTGCTTTGTGGCTTGGTTCTGGTAAAGCTGCTGCCATTGATTTTCATGGTGGCCTTGCATGCGGCCGTTGATTCGGAAGGCGGCATGTTCTTCCATGGAATGCAGGCCATCTTGTTCACCCTCGTGACGGCGCCTGTGGCTTTCCTCTCTTCCATAGCTTGGATTCGTGGTATCTCGGTTGCTCGCCGGTCGGGACTGTCGGTCGCGCGGTGGGAGTCACTGATTTCCAAGAGCGCCTTGGTCCTCTCTACCGCGGCGATCTTGCTACTGCAGGACTTGTATCGCAACCTGCTGTCGACTTGGCTGACTGCATGAATATTGGTTGGAAAAGCTAGGAATCACTGAATCAAAAAGCGCTGTTTCGTGTATTGCGACGTAATGGATAGGGTAGCGGTCTAGAATGGCAGCACCCCAGTCCACCTCAACCTGCCTTGGGTCAGATCATGAAGCCTCTCCTTAGCCGTTGCTCCATCGTGTTATGCATACTGGTGTTCGAAAACGCCTTCAGCAGCTGTGTATACGTGATCAGTGAAGATGCCCCGAACGGCCACCCGGTCGCGGGTTATGATTATGTGTTTGTTGGCACGACAACCTCAGAGGTTTCGGTTTTCACCAATGGTGACCGGATTCCCGATAGTAAGGAATATCATTTTCGCGTGTCGAAGAAGTGGGCTCCAAAACGAAACATTGGTGCAACGGTCCGCATTCGAACACGGTTTCCTGCCCGAAGATTTGTACTTTTTGAGGAGTATCTGGTGTTCGGGCGAATCATGGAGGGCGAACTCCGCGCGGGTCTTGGCTGTAGCCCGACGACAACGCTTGCTGAAGCTGAAGACATTATTCCAGTAGTTGAACGGATCTATGGCTCAGAAAACCGATAGAGCAATGCTACAAACTATGACTGGCAATCGTATGGCTTTAACCCGCGGTTCGATAGCTCAAGAATAATGCGTAGGCCTGGCGATGATACGGGCAGGAACGGAGAGAAACTAACTTTGGTTAAATTCGGATACACCATCACCTACGTTGCTGACGTCGAGAAAGCGTTGTCTTTTTTCGAGGAGGCGTTCGACATGAAGCGTCGGTTCATTACTGAAGAAAATGACTACGGAGAACTGGATACCGGTCAAACCACGCTGGCGTTTGCATCGCATGGCCTTGGTGCGACCAATTTCTCCGGTGGATACATCAGCGCAACCGACGCCGATCAGCCCTTGGGTATTGAGATCGCCCTGGCTGCTGAGGATGTGCCTGCCGTCCACGCATCGGCTCTGAATCATGGGGCTATCGAGCTTAAGCCGCCCGAAACCAAGCCCTGGGGGCAAACGGTTTCTTATGTCAGGTGTCCGTCAGGCATGCTGATTGAGCTCTGTACGCCAATGGCAACGTAGGCCGTTGCGGGCGTTTGGTTTCGGCGCTGGTTAGAAGGCCGGAGAGCGGTGACGGTGAGAAATCGTCTCAAGGCAATTGTCGTTAGTTTTTCGCTGTTTGTAATTATCGTCGCAGGCTGTGCGCCAGATCTTGCGCTGCCCACGCAAGGTGAGGCCACGGTTTGTATCCTCAACACCATCTTTCCACTTCATGGAGGCAAAATTGATTCGCAAGCTAATTTCGAGCGGCTCAGAGTTTGAGTCCAAGATCGGTTATTCACGCGCTGTCGTCGACGGCGACTATGTGTTCGTCTCAGGCACTACCGGCTACAACTACGAGACGATGTCCATTTCCGATGATGTTGTTGAGCAGGCTGAACAGTGTTTCCGGAACATTCAGGCGGCGCTCCTGGAGGCGGGAAGTTCCATCGAAAATGTTTTAAGGATTCGCTATCTCTACCCCGACCGATCGGATTTTGAGCCTTGCTGGCCCGTATTTCAGAAACACCTGGGCGATGTCAGACCTGCCGCGACCATGCTGGTCGCAGGCCTTTTGGACGATGCCATGAAACTGGAAGTTGAGGTGACGGCGAGGCTCAACGCTTAGGGACACGTCTTCGATTCTCCGATTACCGAGTGTCGTTTCCCTGCCGCCAATAAAGCCTGAATTCCGCCAATTCGTTGCGCAATGGTAACCCCGTGCGACTAAATGGCACGTTCTTTGGGTATGGCTCAACGAATTCTGACTCTACTTTTCGGACTGGCCGTGATCTCGGTGACAGCACCTACGTTCGCTTGCAGCTGCCGCTGGCAAGGCACTTTTGAGACCGTTGCGAAAAAGGCGCCTGTTGTTGTTAAAGCCAAAGTCGTCGGAACCAAGAGTTTTGATCCCGCATTAATAATGGGGCTCGATGAGACCAAGCAAGAAGCGTTTCAAGCTATCGCGGTAGAGGTAGCTGAAGTCCTAAAAGGCTCGTTCGGGAACTGGAGATTGGAGCTGCTGGGAGACAACGGCTTTGAGTGTCGCCTGTACTTGCTGGCGTCACGTTTTGTTATAGGAGACGAATACCTTTTTGTCCTGCGGTCCGATTTGCCGACGCAGGAGCTATCGATCTGTGGGGAGCATTGGGTCCGGGTTCAGGGTTCATCGTATTTAGGGCAGGATTTAGCGGGGGAGGGATACCAACAGCCTCTCAACCTGCTTCGAGAAAACCTTACGCGATGATTCTCAACGCCGCTGTGTGGTGGTGGATAGCTCAGCAGCTGCGCCAATTGGTCGCTGCTCGTTCCCGCAGGAGATCGATAGCCAGCGAAGTGGCAAGCCTTATTACGATGTGCCTGACCGTTGTAAGCCCTGCCCATGCGCACCGATGTATGCCAAACGAGAGCCTCTCCTTTTACGAGACCTCGCGGTTGGTTGTTTCGCAAACGTTTCCTTACACGGCCTCCTATCGGGATCAGCTGGTGAAATTTCCGTTTGAGGTTAAGCCCCAGTGTTCGGTTCGGCATGGCCGTCGTGTTGAGGACGTTTGGCGCGAACCGTTCCGTATTTTTGTCAGGACGTTTCCGGCCAGTTGCCTGGAATACATTTCCGCTCCGACTCCGCTAGGAAAAGCGATGCTGAAGGTTTGCCTGTACCGAAATCGAGAGTAACGTTGGGCCCCTCATTCTTCAGCCATTACAGGCGGTCGGAAAGTGGTTTTCCTGCCAACTAGAACGCCTAGGGAAAGTGGCCTATAGACATCCAAGCTCCCTTGGGTTTTAGTTGAAGAACGTGTCTTGTTGATCAGAGCGAGCATCGCAATAGACGGATCAAGAAAGGGCACCTGCAAACGCTGTGGCGGGCCCATGCAGGGAACGATGTCCGAAGGGTTGGGGTGTCTGTTCGCCAGCCAGTTCTCGTTTGAGGTGACGATGGCATTGCTGGTGGGCGGCGCCACGGTTTGCATGACCGTCCTTGACCTGGTCGTTCCCATGATCATTGCCTCCGGCGTTTTTCTGCTCGTCGCTTTTCTGTTCTGGCCAAGAAAATGCCGCGCCTGCATTCTTTACCCTCGCCGCCGCCGTTCACGTGCCGAAACTGGTGATTTGTAAACTCACCCTGTTGATTTCCCGGACCTCGGTCCAAGAGGTATAAGGGCATGAACCCGTTTCGAAAGCTGTTTGGTGGCAACAAGGGCGTGTTGGGCCACAAGGAGGTCACAACTGTTGAGATCCACGGTCGGCCAATACGCTGTTTGATCTGCTCTCACGACCAGTTCTGGCGTCACGACGTCCAGCTCAACACCACGGCGGCTTCGTTCCTTGACCTCGATTGGATGAATATGTCGGCCATTTGTGCCGTGTGCGACAACTGCGGGTACATTCACTGGTTTATTCCGCCGGAGACAGACTCATCCGATCGGTATTGATACAGCCGTTGGAGCCTTCCAAAGCCCACCGATGACAGAAATTTGCGAGGTAGACACGAACGCGGCGGTCGAGCTGGCGACGTTGTGCATTGAGAGTTTTGCTGAGGCCTATCGGGGAGTGCACAGTGACGCGTCGATTAAGACCTACTGTGATGAGCACTACGCCGTCGAAAAGGTGCGCGCGCAGCTAGCCGATCCTGCTATTGCATACCGCGTAGCCTACCGCGACGACCGGGCGGTAGGCTTCCTGATGACCCGTGAGGGTGCTTGTCCGATTGCTCTGTTGGGCGGTTCGCTTGAGCTCAAACAGATTTACGTTCGGGCCAGCGAGTTCGGGGCCGGGCTGGGCCCACGGCTGCTGACAGAGAGCCTGCGACAGGCTTCGGTGTTAGGCAAAAAGTGGCTTTGGCTGAGCGTCTCTGATCTAAACGCGCGAGCTCAGGCGTTTTATGAGAAACACAACTTCGAAGCCGTCGGGACGGGGCCGCTGTTCCAGGTGGGTGAAGATCAGCTGTCCTCGACGCTCATGGCACGCGAGGTTGTAACAGCGATAAGCTGACGATTCCTGCGTAAGTTTATCGATCACTTGGAGCCATTGATGATTCGGGTTGTCTACCGGTGGCAGGTGCCGCCAGAGAATTTCGACGCGTTCCAGTCGGCCTGGCGGTCAACTACCAACCATATTCACGAGACGGTTCCAGGGGCGCTGGGGAGTTTTATGATGCGGTCACTGGCGTCCGAAGCCGAAGTGATCACGATTGCCCGGTGGGACTCGCTCGAGGCGTGGAAAGCGTTTTGGGGGCAAGAAAATCCTATCCAGATGGTTGAGATGAGGACGCTGGGTGAACGAATTTCGGTAGAAGCTTTTGCGGAGGTGGAAGATCACACGAGGTTTATGTGACCCCGTTACTTCACAATTAAACGCTTTCATTTTATCGGACTGCAGGTATTCACTTGGCCAGTGCTGGCGCAACATTGAAGGCCGGCTTTCAGGGCAGTAAACGCAAACGCTGTGGCATTAGCCACGCGGCAAAAAATCGTCGAAAGCGCATGACTCCATTTCGCCTACAACCTGATGATATCGACCGTTACATCAAGCTTCGAGCACATATGCTCGAGGACTCGCCGTGGGCGTTCGCGGGGAGTCCGGACGACGATGACGCCCTGAACGCTGCTTTTCTTAAGTCTACGCTGGAAAAAGCAGACAACGCCATCATGGCGATGGCGGAGGATGAGTCCACGGGTCCCCTGGTCGCCGTGGCCGGAATTTACCGAGTCGGCCAGGCCAAGTTCTCGCACCGGGCGAAGCTGTGGGGCGTGTTTGTCGCCGAGGCTTATCGTGGCCAGAGTCTGGGCCGTGCGGTCACCTCCGCGGCGCTTGAGTTGGCATACACATGGAATGGCGTGGCATACATTGACGTTGCCGTCAGCGCGAATGCGCCTGAGGCCCTCAGCCTCTACCAAGCTCTGGGCTTCGTTCGGTGGGGGCGGGAACCGGAAACGACACAGGTGGATGGACAGCGGTACGATGAGATCTATCTGTCGCTTCGCACTGGAACGGAGGGTCGTGCCTGATGAAACTTCGCGTGGCCGTCCCACGACGTTTTCAGACATGAAAAAAGCGCTGTACGACACCATAGGCAAGGATTACGTCTTGGGCCGGAGGACCGATCCAAGGATTGCTGCTGAGATTCATCGCTGGCTGCAGGGCGCTGAGTCTGTCCTGAATTTGGGTGCCGGGTCGGGTTCCTATGAGCCGCCAGACTGTCGCGTTGCTGCCGTTGAGCCCTCAGAAACGATGATTCGGCAACGGCCCGCCACATCAGCGCCGGCGATAAGAGCCCAGGCGGAGAATCTGCCGTTTCCGGGCGCGGCCTTTTCTCACTGCATGACGGTGCTGTCTATGCACCACTGGCAGGATCGGGAAAAAGCCTTTGCGGAAATCCGCCGGGTTACTCGCAAACGGTTTGTTGCTGTCACCTGGGATCCTGAGGCGGAACCCTTCTGGCTGACTCGCGACTATTTTCCGGAACTTGTCAGTCTGGACCGAACCAACTTCCCGACGATCGACGAGCTGAGCCGGGCTTTTGCGAAGATCTCCGTCAATACGCTCCCGATCCCGGCCGACTGCATCGATGGGTTTCTGGCTGCCTACTGGCGGAGGCCGGAGGCGTATCTGGATGAACGTGTACGAAACAACATCTCAACCTTTTCCAAGATCAGTGACGTCGAGTCTGGGCTGGCGCAACTGGCCGCTGACTTGAAAAGCGGCGCTTGGGAATCGCGAAACCAGGCTGACCTGAAGCTCGACGCGATCGACGTCGGATACCGGGTCATCTGCGCGGACCTGACGAGCCCCTGATCGGCTGATCAACCATCAAGGACTTCACAACCCTGGAGTTTGAGGAGAGACGATGAGTCACTACGAACTAGCACAGCTGAATGTTGCCTACTTGCTGGAGCCGCTGGAGTCCCCGGCGCTAAAGGATTTTGTCGGCAACCTCGACCGCATCAACGCCCTGGCCGAGGCGTCACCAGGCTTTGTCTGGCGGTTGCAGACTGACGACGGAGACGCAACGGCAATCCGGCCGTTCGGCGAGGACTGTATCGTCAATTTATCGGTATGGCAGGACGTGGAATCGCTGCACAACTATGTGTTTCGATCAGCGCATATCGAAATCATGCGGCGCCGCAAAGAGTGGTTCTCCCGGGTGAAAGACGCCACCGTGGTGCTTTGGTGGGTGCCTCGGGGACATCTTCCCAGCGTCGAGGAGGCCAAGGCGCGTCTTGAGCAGCTGCGGGACCATGGTCCCACGCTCGATGCCTTCACCTTTAAGCGATCCTTTCCGGCGCCCGATGCGGGTGACGCTGACACCGATGCCTTCGACGACACCTGCCCCGCCTACTGAGGGAATCTCAGTCGACTAATGCCGATCCCGGAAACGCGCGCAGAGCTGCTTGCCCAGCTCGACGAGAGTTTTAGCAAGCTCTGGCAGGAAATTGAGGTGGGCGGTCCGCGTCTGGGCTCGCGTGCCTGTGTCGATGACTGGACCGTCAAAGAGCTGCTGGCCGTGCGTGCCTGGTGGTCCGAGAGCGTGTGCGGCTGGATCAGTCAATGGCGCGAGGGTGGTGCACCCACACTGCCTGCCGACGGCTATCGGTGGAACGAGACACCTCGGCTCAATGATGTCATCGCCCAACGCGCGCGCCGAGAGTCGTATCGTTCGGTGTGCCGCCGACTCCAGGAAGCGCAGCAGTCGGTGGTGAGCCTCATTGACGGTCTCAGCGATCGAGAGCTGCTCGAAGTTGGCGTGTATCCCGGGGCAGGGCGGTATCCGGTGAGGCGCTGGCTGTCCCTGAATACCGTCCGGCAGTACACCACCGCCCGCACGTTGCTTCGCAAGGTCGCGAGGTCAACGATCCCGGGGTGATCCCGCCGGTGGCTTGCTAACCGAACTCAGTCTTCGAAACCGCCGGCAAACGTGGGCGGGTTCAATATTTCAAACTGAAAGGGTTCGGTGGCGACGCTGTCGTTACCCCACTCTTCCGGAAGCGTGCTGGCGCTGTTGGCCCAGAGGGAGCTGTCTGCTTCAAGCTAGCACTTCTCTCAGAGTGCAGCGTTCATATTGTCTCAATCGCCAACGTTTTGATGAGTCCGAGTTCTCTGACAACCTGCCAGCCACGCGTTTCACTCGGTTCGTTCAGCGGGATTCCCGCCTGCACAATCCAGTGTGACTCGCTGGCCGCTGGCGCCGAGCGTACCGCGGCGGTGGAGTTCGCCGGATGGGCAGCGTGCCACAGGTTGTGGGCTGCGAGCAGCCCGCCCAGGAGGATGACCAGGATCGTGAGCCAACGCTCACTCTTGCGATCCTCAGCAGCTCGCGAAGTTTCTAGGCCGTTTCTCTTAGTCATTATTCATTCCCTGCAATTTCAGGGCATCGGCATGTGGCTGGAATTTGGCGACATGCAGCGCGGCGGATTTCCCGACAGTCTTCCCATCTGTCGCCGCCAGGTCGCTTGCGCGAACGGGATGCAGGTGCGAATGGAGCGCCGTATTGACGTTAGCGCCGGTGAGCAGTAGTCCTGCTGCGGCCGCAGTAGCGATTGTGAAGGTCTTGATGGTCATGGTCCCAAAACAATTTTGTGTCTTCTGGTCCCGTACGGAGCAAACCCTGTGCCATTCCAGCCTAAGACAGAAAGCTGTTTAGAAAAGTAAATAAAATCAATCCACTATAAGCTCTTTAGGGGTTTCGATCTTCTCTTCAGAATTGTGCGTCGGCGCAAATAACGGTGGAAAGAAAGCAAAAAAATGGTGGATGAGTAAAAACCGGCGGAAATGCACAAAAACGGGGCAGCCCCGATTGGGGTAGCAAGGGGTAGCGGCGTCTCATTGCCATGCCTGCTTCATCTCAAGCAGCTTTCCACGTTGTCGTTAAAGACGTTCAGGGCCCCCTCGTACCTGCCGAAACGCAACCGGTCGTTGGCGCCGCTCGTCAGGCCGGACTGAATGCTTTCCGCCAGATCAAAGTCTTCGTTCAGCGTCGTGACGGTCAGCTCGTGATTCTTGTCCCAGTAGTCTTGCGACTGCTCGGTTTCCCGCGGAATCAGCGTTGTCATCCGCACCAGTGATAGGTCAGGTGCCTGGGGTTCGACGCTGATCCAAATCACGTGGTCGGCCTGGACGAGCAGCATGGACTTTGGGAAGAGGGTATAGAGCACGTTCGCGTGCTGACGGATGTCCCACGTGTCCTTCGGCTGGCCTTCCAGTTCCACGATGGACGAACGGGGCAAAATGGATCGCAGGTGAGGGCCCAGGGTGTGGTAGCTGGACAGATTGTCGTTGAAACGCTTGGCGATCGTCTTCCGATGCGCGACGCGGAAGTGATACGCCTCCAGTCCTCCCTCCACCAGCATCTTCCAGTTACAGCGCCTTTCCTGCCACTCAGACTGGTGAACGGTGAGCTGATCAATACCGACCCAGGCGAGATCGTCGTCGATCGCGGAGAAGAAATCGGTTGGGTCTGGGGCTTCATCGCGCTCCGGCAGCAGCCAGATGAACCCGTGTCGCTCGATCGCTGGCACGGTCTTCAGGCCAAGTTCCGCTGGATCGGTGCCCGGGAAGCCGGCTTCAAAGTGGGGTGCATTCACAAATTCGCCTCGGCTGTTCCAGGTCCAGCCGTGGTATGGGCAAGAGAAACGCTTTCGGCAGCCGGAGTCGCCGTCCACCAGCCGCGTCCCTCGATGGCGACAGACGTTGAGGAAAACTCTCAGCTGACCGTCGTCGCCACGCAGGAGCAGCAGTGGCAGTCCTCTTGCGCTCACTCTCATATAACTGTTCGGCTCCGACAGTTCGCTGACGTGCGCAATGACTTGGGGGTGACGAGCGAACACCTGCTCCTGCTCGCGCTGGAATCTCGCCGGGTCAACGTAGTGACTGACGGCGTTGGTCGTCGGCTGATCATCCAAAAAAAGCGCGCTTTGCTGCTTGAGGCCGAGAAGCTCCTCAAGCAGCTGGATCTGTAGTTCTTGGTTCATCCACGAAACCCTTACCAAATGGTAGGGTAATCGTCACCTACCAAGTGGTAAGCTGTCAAGGTATAGTCTCGCGATGAGCCAGCCGCCGCATGCAACCAACACCCGTGAGCGCTTTATTGCCGCGGCCACCACGCTTTTTGCCGAGAAAGGCTTTTACGGCGCGAGCATGGATCATATTGCCCGCGAGGTTGGCCTGACCAAACAGGCCCTCATTCACCATTTCGGCAGCAAAGAAAAACTCTATGGCGCGGTGCTGGAAGACATTTCCGATCGGCTGCTTGCTGATCTGGCGAGCGTAGAGATCCCCGCCGCCCAAGATCGCACGGAAGCGTTCCTGCAGGCTCTGGATAAGATCTATCGGTGTACCGTTCAGCGCCACGCGGACACGCAGCTCTTAATGCGCGAGCTGCTGGACAACCGGCGCCGCGCCCCTCGGGCAGCCAGCTGGTATCTGAAGCCATTCCTCGACCGGCTTGAGCAGCTCTTGAGCGAAGATCCCCGCTGGGACCAGGCTGGCCGCTTGCCAAGACAGACGCATATCTACCAGTTGCTTGGGGCCATCAACTACTTTGCCGTGTCGACCGAAACGCTCAAAGCGATGTACTCAACTCGGCACGTCAACGCGATGGCCAAGGCTTTTCCCGCGCAGCTCAGGCGGTTGGCCGACGCATCACCTCAATCCGAGGACTAACAGCGTCTCTGGCAAGATCGCCCCTAGCGATCACCTATACTGGAAAATTCAATCGTGGGGGCTCGCCGCTGACTACCGCGCGCTATTTTGCTTACGGTTCGAACATGTCGATTCAACGGCTTCGCGCCCGCGCGCCTTCGGCGCAGTGTGTGGGTCGGGCGCTGCTGCCTGACTATCGGTTGGCCTTCGATAAGGTTGGCCTTGATGGGTCGGGCAAGTGTCATATCGTTCGCCATACCGGAAGCAGCGTGTATGGCGTCCTCTTTGCTCTCAGCGAGGACGATAAGGCGCGTTTGGATGAACTCGAAATGACCGGCTTCGGCTATCTCAGCGAAACGGTCACGTTGCGGCTGGAGGGCGAGCAAGACCAGCAGGCAACAGCCTATATCGCCACTCGTGTAAGGCCAGGCCTTAAGCCTTACACCTGGTACAAGCAGCACGTGGTTTGTGGCGCAAGAGACGCTCGGCTGCCGACGGCCTACGTATCGCAGCTCGAGACGGTCCAGGCGCTTGAAGACCCCGACCAAGAGCGGGCGTCGCGAGAGCTCGGGATCTACCCTTTAAGGAAGTCCCGAGGCGAGCAGCTTTTGATCAGACGGCCTCTACGAGACGCGAGATCGAGCCGCTACTCTCTCTGTCGAAAAGATCTTAGCGCCCAGGCTTCACGTCACCTGCCGTCAGCGTCGCGAGACGGGTGTTAAGCGTCTCGACCAGCGTCGATTCCGGCGCGGAGGCCTGGGCCAGATCAAGTGCGGACCGCGTAGCGGCGAGTGCCTCGCTGTTGGCGCCGATGGTTTGATAATAGTCGGCCAGGTGATTGAGGCCCCAGGCTTCCTGAACGGTGCCGGCAACCTCGGACCCACGCATGATCTCAAGCCCACGCTCGATGGTTGCTTTGCCTCGTTCGATCTCACCGACATACGCATAAAACCGGCCGATATCGGTTAAGGCGAAGCCAACCCGCCAGTGGCTTTCGCCGTAGGCGCGCGACATATGCCCGATGCCGCGCTCGGCTGACTCGATGGCTTTTTGGTGTTCGTTGTTGTCGGCGTAGACCGATGCCAGATTTAGCAGCGGCGACATAATGTTGTGATCCGGGGGATTGTTCGCGCGCTCAAACGTCGCAATCGACTTTCGGTAATACTCGATGGCTTTCGGGTTGTCACCGAGCTGCAGGTAAACCGCGCCGATCCGATTGAGAGACCCAGCAACCTCGTCGTGATCCGCGCCGAACAGCGATTCATAAATGGCCGCAGCCTTCTGGTGCAGCGCCATGCCTTCTTCGGTCCGATCCTGATCGACCAGTAAGCGCCCCAGGTTGTCGAGTGTTCCCGCATAGGCCGGCGTCTGCGTCTCACCCGACGCCTCAAATTGTTCGATCGATTCGCGGCTGAACTGCTCGCTGGCGGTGGCGTCACCTTGCCACATGGCAAGAACGCCAAGGGTCGCCAGGCTTTTCGCGATACTGCTGCTGTACGGGCCTTCGTAGCGGCGCTTGAGATCGAGGCTCTGCGTCATCACCTCGCGCGCGGTTTCGATGTTGCCGAGGCGCGCCTGAGCGTTGGCAATGAGATGCAGCGGGCGAATCATGGCTGCATCGGTGTCCGACCGCGATCGAGCCAACCGGGTACGCGCTTCCTCATACGTCTCAAGCGCTTTGGCATAGTTGCCGCGGTCATAGCTCATGAGGCCAAGCGCAAGGAGACTGTTGATCACGGCGGGATCGTCGTCGTCCAGGAATTCCAGCTGAGTCGCGTATGAGGACTTCAGCAGCTCTTCAGCCTTGTCCAGCCTGCCGAGTTCTCGATAGACATGACTGATGGTTTGGGTGAGCTCCGCACGCGTTACCGGCTGGCTGCCAAGCTCGTCCAGCCGAGGTAGCGCCTCATCGACCAGGTCGCGGGCGAGCAGGTCTCGCCGACCGCCGCGTTCGGGGTTGGCGTTCTCGAAGAGGCTCACGAGAAAGCCGGTGATCTCTTCAGCACGTTCTGCGGCCTGCTGGGCCTCATCGCGCGATTGGGTGAGCTGCAGGGTGTACAGGGTGGCGCCGGTGATGATTGTCGCCAGCGCCGCCGCTGCGGTGAGAGTGGCGGCGCGATTCCGAGCGAGGACCTTTCGGAACCGATAGAAGCCGCTGGGACCTGCAGCCTGTATCGGATAGCCCCGGCGATAGGCCTTTAGATCGTCCAGCAGGGCGTCGACGCTGGCATAGCGATCAGCGGGGTGAAACCGCAGGCATTGCTCGACAATCAGCATGAGCTCATGGGGTACGCGTCGGCGCAAGGCCGGGTCGATTCTGATTTCCTTCTCAGCCGCCGCGCGCTGGATCGCGTCCGAGATGGAGCGCTCCTCGACCACAGGCTCGCCCAGCAGCAGGCGAGCCAGGAGGAGGCCCAGCTGGTAAACGTCAGATCCCACCGTGATGGGCTGCTCCAGGAGCTGTTCTGGACTTGCCCAGCGCGGGGTCATCGGATTGTGACGGGTTACGGTTTCCCCATCGGCCGCCAGTGGCTTCGCGATACCGAAATCCAGGAGCTTGGGTTGACCGTCCGCCGTCACCATGACGTTGCTCGGTTTGATGTCACGATGCACAAGCAGGCGCTTGTGGGCAAAAGCGACCGCGTCAACCGCTTTGCTGAACAGGTCGACAATCGCGTCGGTCGGCAGTTTGTGTGTCGCAACAAAATCGTCGATCGCCTGACCGTCGATCAGCTCCATCACCAGATAGGGCCAGCCTTCTTCGGTGACGCCGGCATCATAAAGCTGGCTGATGTTGGGGTGGTTGAGGCTGGCCAGGAAACCCTGCTCTCGAAGAAACCGATCCTTGAGCTCCTGGTTGAGCCCGGATCCGGCGCTGATTTTGATGGCCACTTCACGCTCGAAGCTACCGTCGATGCGCTCCGCCCGATAAACCTGGCCCATGCCGCCGGCGGCAATAAATTGGGTAATGCGGTAGTCACCAAACTCACGCCCGAGCATGGCCCGATCGGCTGGGTCGCCGACGGCGGACAAGACGTCCATGGCGCCGCCGGTATTGAGCGCGTTCTTGTGATCGGAGGTGATGGTCAGGTTCCTTTTGCTCTGAGATGTCCGTCGGTTGCTACCGCAGGTCTAATATAGCAACTCGATGACAGACCTGGCCGCGGTTCCGAACACCGTAGGCGGCTAATGAGTACCCTTTAGGAGGCTCTCTCTCCAGAATTCAGGCTACGTCCGGCGGCAGCGAAAGCACCCGCCGGATCTCGTCGGTTTTAAAACCGAGGGCCATCGGGCGTTTGACGGACGGAAGCGCGACTACGTCATAGAGTTCCTCGACCACACCCTCGATGCGAAGCTCATGCACCACGTCTCCGCGTTCCAGATCGATCACCTGCAGGGCGCAGCGCGGCGTCGCGTTGCGGGCAGCCAGCGCTTCGCTCAGCGGAAGGCCGGCGAATGTTCCCTCGTCGCGAGCTTTGGAAAGGCCCACCACGGCGTAGCGGCCGGTGAAGGTGAGACCCCGCAGGTAGCCCGGGCAAAACGCGACGGGTTCAAAGCGGCCGGCGTCCAGGTCCACCCAGCCGAACTCCCCGGTGCCGGAGTTGTGCAGCCAGAGCTTGTCCTGGTGCCAGCGCGGGGAATGCGGCATGGAGAGCCCATCGCAGACCGTTTCCCCGTCATCGATCGAGAGCATAAGGCCACCCCCGACGCGCTGGTCGCGCCAGCCCTCGTTGACGTCGGTGGCGCCGACGCAGGTGGCAAAGGAGGGCTTGCCATCGCGGAGCGCCATACCATTCAGATGGCAACGGTCTTCGGCGGCTAGCTTGGAAACGAACGGTGGCCGCCACAGCGGGCGAAAGCTGTAGCGGTCGTCGACCGTGGCAAGGCAGCTGAACAGAGTGTTGACGAACAGCGGGCGGTTGTCAGCGTCGACCGCGACGTCGTGGATATCCAGGTCGCCGGTGGTGTAGCCAAGCTGGGGCACATATAGGCGGTCGTATCCGTCATGGCTTTGGCCCGAGGGCAGGGCGTTTTCGAAACGCCACAGCTGATAAAGCGTTCCCACCCACAGCGTTTCGTCGTGAAACGCCAGACCCATGCAGCGAGCGAACGTGCGTTCGAACACCGACAGGCGTCCGCTAGGCGCCAGCCCAATGAGAAACAGCTTGCCGGCCTGATAGGTCGAAAAAGCCAGCGAACCGCCGGTCTCATGCAGCCAGCTGGTGAACTGTCGGGAGCCCGTGAGCTCCAGCTGAGGCGTAGCCATCAGCGGTCTCCGTGTCTAAGTCCAAGCGTAACGAGCCATTATAAGCAGGCTGTGCAGGCACGGCTGGAGCCGTGTACGCTTGGTCGCGTGACTTTCGTTCTTGCGAGGCTGCAATGAGCGCCAATCGTTGGTTGCTCCTGCTGGTGTTTATCCCGCTGATCCTGCTTGGAGCCGGCGGCAGCCCCGTCGTGCAGGTTCTGATGTTTGTCCTCGGATTCGGGCTGATGGGTTTCGGGCTACTGGCGGTTCTGAACCGGTGGCGGGAGTACCGTACCCGGGCTGAGACCAACGAGCGGCGCTTTGCGGCAGAGATGATCGCCATGCGCCACCGCACGAAAAACGACCAGCCCTAAGCCACAGTTTTTCGGCCTTGCGTGGTTGCACTGACGCTGTCGCAGCGTTCCACACCCTGCTAATTTCATCCTTGGTCATCGAGAGGCAAAGCGCATGAAAACGATTGGTCTGCTCGGCGGCATGAGCTGGGAGAGTTCTCAGATCTACTACCGCCTAATCAATCAACACGTTCGCGACCAGCTGGGTGGCTTGACCTCAGCGCCGATAGTGATGATGAGCGTGAATCTGGCTGACCTTAAGCCTCTGCAGCACGCCGGTGACTGGGAAGCGGCAGGCGCCTTTCTGGCGAAACCGGCGATGGCGGCTGAGGCTGCCGGGGCTGAGCTGCTGGCGATCTGTAGCAACACGATGCACAAGGTGGCGGACGCGGTAAGTCGCGTCGTGTCTGTGCCGTTGGTTCATATCGCTGACGCCAGCGCCACCGCAATCAAGACGGCGGGCATCGAAACGGTTGGACTCCTGGGTACCCGCTTTACGATGGAGCAGGCGTTTTATCGGGATCGGCTGGAGTCGCTCGGTGTCAAAGTGCTGGTGCCGGCTGCCGAAGAGCGCAACATGATCCACAACGTGATCTTCGACGAGCTTTGCCTTGGCGTGATCAGCGACGCCTCGCGAGAAAAGTATCTGCGCGTTATCAGCAACCTGTCCGCTGAGGGTGCGCAGGGAATGATCCTCGGCTGTACCGAAATCGGATTGCTAGTAGACGCTACTCATACCGCGACGCCGCTATTTGATACCGCAGCAATCCACGCTGAGGAGATCGTAAGACAGGCACTAACCAAGTGATTTTGTTTTCCAAGCCACGGACCGGCGGCGTGACCCATGGGCCTTGTCCGCAGGCGTGGCGGGCCGTTAAAACATGGCAGGCTCAATCAGACGTGAGGTCAGCAAAGCCATGACGATGACATCACCCCAGGAAAAGCAGGCGCTGTTCGAGAAGCTCGAAGCGTTTGACATCGACGGCGGCAAGCCAGATTTTTCCTTCGCCGACCGACTGGCGCGGGACAACGGCTGGTCCCGGCCTTTCGCCAAAAAGGTGCTACGGGAGTATCTGCGGTTTGTTTACCTCTGCGCGACCTCCAAGCAGATGCTGACGCCCAGCGAGGAGGTTGACCAGGCCTGGCACCTCCATATGGTCTACACGCGTTCGTACTGGGATGATCTGTGCGGCGAGATCCTTGGGTTTCCGCTGCATCACGACCCGACGCCCGGCGGGGCTGGCGCCGCAGAAGGATACGCGGCGGCTTATGAGCTCGCGAAACGGCGCTACCGCGATGCATTTGGTCACGCGCCGCCGGCCGACGTCTGGCCGTCGACCAAAGCGCGGTTCGCGAACGCCGGGCGGTTTCAGTGGGTGAATCTCGCCGATCATCGCCTGGTATCCTTGAAATCCCTTCGCGCCGCGTGGATTGCGGTCGGGTTGGGATTGACTGCTGCACCCGTTTACGCGGCGGGTGACTGGTCCAGCATGCTGACCGTTGTAGGCGGAGTCATTCTGATCCCGGTGGCGCTCCTATGGGTTTTCGGCAGCCGGTTAAAGGCATTGCACGACGCGCACCAGCGCAAAAACGCCGGCGCCGCGGGCTGCGGCGCCGGGGCTAGCGGCTACAGCTCCAAATCGGCCTCGGGCGACAGCGACGGTGGTGGGGGTGATGCGTCAGGTTGCGCCAGCGGTTGCGGCGGGTGTGGTGGCTGAGCTTTTGCTGCGGCAGGCGGCGCTGGCAGAAGCTGACGCGCTGACGTCGCTGGCGCTTCGTTCGAAGGCGGTGTGGGGTTACGACGAGGCATTCATGGCGGCCTGTCGTGATGAGCTTTTGGTGTCTGCTGACGACATCCAAAGTGCCGGCACCCGCCTGACGGTCGCGGACCGGGCGGGGCAGCTCGCGGGATACTGCTGGGTCGAGCCGGTGTCACCAACGGTATGGGAACTCGAAGCGTTGTTTGTCGAACCCGATCTGATGGGGCAGGGCATCGGGGAAAAGCTGTTTCGGCAGGCAGTCCGGGAAGCGGCTTCAAACGGCGCTTCCACGCTGACCATTCAGTCCGATCCTCAGGCTGCTCGATTCTATGAAAAGTCCGGCTGCGTCAAAGTCGGCGAAAAGCCGTCGGGCAGCATCCCGGGGCGAGTGCTGCCGCTGTATCACCTCTCGCTAAGCTCGACCTGAAGCTAGGCGCTAAACCTCAGGCGCTGACGGCAGAATCGCGCTGAATGTCAAACTTGCGGATCTTCTCCACCAGCGTTGTTCGACGAAGCTTGAGCAGGCGCGCAGCCTGACTCACCACGCCGTCGGAAGCGGCCAGCGCTTGCTCGATCAGACATTTCTCGCGCTGCTGGAGGTATTTCATCAGGTTCAGCCCGCTGGGCGGCAGCACCGGTTCGATTTCTTCTGCGGGTGGCTGTAGACGCCACAGCACGGGTTCACCCGACGCCTCGCCCCGTCCCGATTGGGTCTCCTCTGCGGCCTGAAACTCATCCGGCAAATCGTCGCGTTCCACTCGATCGCCGCCGTGAAACACGGCCAGCTGCTCGAGAAGATTGCCCAGTTCTCTGACGTTGCCAGGCCACGGGTAGGCACGAAGGCTGGCTAGGGCGCTGGGGGCCAGCTGGGGCGGTTCGAGGTCTCGTTTCTCGAGCGCGTTGCTCAGACTGGTCAACAGAAATGGCAGATCCTCCATACGCTCGCTGAGTGTTGGCACCCGCAGCGGCACCACATTCAGTCGGTAGAACAGGTCTTCGCGAAAGGTGCCTGCGGCGACGGCATCCAGCAGATTGCAGTGGGTGGCCGCCACCACGCGAACGTTGAGGGCAATCTCCTCACGTCCGCCAACGCGTTCAATGCACCGTTCCTGAAGTGTCCGCAGCAGCTTGGCCTGCATCGGCAGAGGCATATCGCCGATTTCATCGAGAAACAGAGTGCCGTGGTTGGCCCGCTCGAAGCGCCCGATGCGCCGCTCGAGTGCGCCGCTGAACGCGCCTCTCTCGTGGCCGAAGAGCTCACTTTCCAAAAGGTCGGCGGGGATAGATGCACAATTCACGGCCACAAATGGCCCTGAAGATCGGTTGGAATAGCGGTGGATTCGCCGGGCCACCACCTCCTTACCGGTGCCGGTATCCCCACCGACCAAAACCGTGACGTCCGTTTTGGCGACGCGTCGGACCTGCAGCCAAAGCTGTTTCATCCTTGGATTACTGCACTGCTCAACGGGATCGGTTCCTGTCTCCGTGTCCAGCTGAATCGGTTTCCGGTGGTTTGCCGGCGCAAGGTTGTTCCGCCGCAGCGACAGGTAATCCTTGCCGGTAACGCGATCAGGCGCGAACTGAGCCATGGACGAAGTGCTCCAGAGTCTGCGCTGAGTTTTAGTAGTGGTTAGCGACGGCGGTCAGTCGTGGGCTGCCGATTCGCGGTGCCATGACCGGCTCGTAGGGCTGTTTCGCGCAGCGACGTGCCGTATCCAGCGTCAGCCGGGTGTTGTGCGCCATATCGAACATCAACGCGAGTTCGATGTTGATCTTCAAATCCCATGGACGGATCGGGTGGACCACAAAGTTGAGTGATTCCGGATTGTCATCGTCGAGCGCAACCTGCGCCTGATCCTGATTCAGACAGCTGATCACCGGCTGATCACAGGTTCGTCGGAGCCATTGGGTAAGCAATTCCCCAGGCGTACCCATCATGTCGACCACAATAAGATGTGGTCGCTGGAGACGCAGCATGTTTTTGATATCGGTCTGATCACCCCAGACCGCCAGGGTGTCGAAGGTGAGCTCTTTGAGCTGCTGCTGTACCGGCAGCGGATCTGGCGAAACCAGCAGCACGCGAAGCCCGTCGGTGAGGCTTTCCCGGGCAAAGGCGCCCTGTGGCTGGGTACGCATCGAAGGCTGCGCGGTGGAAAGTTGTTGGCGAATCATGGCTGTTCCTCAAGTGTTGTGTCTCCGTTGCCAGAGAAGCAGCAAAGCCCGTGCCAACTTATAAGTTATTGATTTTTAATGAGAGAAGACAAAATGGTGGTCTGCGATCCGTCGTTTTGTGCGAACCGCAAAAATATCGGCGGGGAAACGTACGGCTTAGGCCAAAATTGTGGCGGCCGCCGAACTGAGCCACAGAACGCTCCGCGCTCACAGACCAGCTTTGTTGCTTAGGTGTGTCCGAGGGCGAGGCGACGCTTTCGACGCTTTTCTTTACAATCGAGGCAATTCGCAGGGGTAAGCAAGTTATGCAGAAGCACGTTCGGTTGATGGTCTGCCTGTTGGGCCTGGCGAGTTCTGGAATGGCGCAAGACCTTGAGTCGGCAAAAGGCTTTGAAGCCGTGGAGTCCGGCGCTGGGAGCGAGGCTGGGGCCGAAGAAAAATGGTCGGTGAACGCGCCGCCCGGGCCGACAAAAACCGTGACGATCGATACCCGGGAGATGACCTGGACCAATCTCGACGTGTCGCCGGATGGCAGCACGCTGATCTTCGATATGCTCGGTGATCTCTACACCGTGCCCCTGAGCGGCGGGGAGGCGAAGGCGCTAACCGCTGACATCTCTTGGAACATGCAGCCTCGTTTCAGTCCGGACGGCGAGCAGATCGTTTTTGTATCTGACCGCAACGGCGGCGACAACCTCTGGCTGATGGCGGCAGATGGCACCGGAGAGGCGACCGAGCTGACCAGCGACCGGGCGCAGCTTTTTCATAATCCTGCCTGGTCTCCCGACGGCCAGTGGCTGGCCGCTCGCAAAGGTTATGTGTCGACCCGCAGCATCCCGGCCGGCGAAATCTGGCTGGTGCATGCCGGTGGTGGCGGCAAGGGTCTCCAGGTGGTGGAACGGATCGGCAAGCAGCAGGCGCAAAAGAATATTGCTGAACCGGCGTTTTCGCCCGACGGCCGCTATCTCTATTACAGCAAAGACGTCACGGGCGGCGTTGTCTGGCAGTACAACAAAGATTCGACAGGGCAGGTTTTTGCAGTTCAGCGCCTGGATCGGGAGACGGGCAAAACGGTCCAGGTGGCCGGTGGGCCCGGGGGAGCGATCCGCCCGACGCCTTCGCCTGACGGGAAATTCCTGGCGTTTGTGAAACGACTGCCCAACATGACCAGCGCGCTGATGGTCAAGGACCTTGAGTCGGGACTCGAGCGTGCCGTCTTTAAAGGGCTGGATCGAGATCTGCAGGAAACCAACGGCGCTCACGGGAATACGCCGGCGTTTGCGTACACGCCGGACGGTCAGGCGCTGGTGTTCTGGGCCGGCGGCAAGATCCACCGGGTTCCTGCTGCCGGTGGTGAAGCAAAGGTGATTCCGGTCTCGGTGAAAGCCGAAAAAGTGGTGAGGCCGGCGCTACGCTTCGCTGTAGACCCTTCCCCCGAAGAGTTTTCCGTCAAAGCCGCACGCTGGGCGCAGTACTCACCCGACGGCAGTCAGGTGGTTTTTCAGGCGCTGGGCTACCTCTACGTTCAGGCTGTCGAGGGCGGCGAGCCTCGACGCCTGACTCGCCAGAACGATCACTTTGAATTCTGGCCGAGCTATTCAGCGGACGGCAAAAGTATTGTGTACACGACCTGGCATGACCAGGAGCTCGGCAGCGTCCGAACGGTCTCCGCGAAAGGCGGGCGCAGCAAGACGCTGACCGAGCAGCCGGGCCACTACGTAGAGCCGCGCTTTTCCGGTGATGGTCGGCGCGTCGTTTTCCGAAAGTTTGCCGGCGGCTCGCTGCTATCGCCGCTGTGGTCTGAGCAACCAGGGGTTTATGTTGTTGACGCTGGCGGTGGCAAAGCGAGAAAGCTCACCGATCGCGGATTCAATCCGCAGTTTTCCCGCAGCGGCGAGCGCGTCTACTTTTCCGAATCGGTCGACGACACCGCGCTGGCGCTGAAAAGCGTTGACCTCGCCGGGTTCGACGAACGCAGCCACTTGAAGGGTGCCAAGGCGACCGAGTTCAGCCTCTCACCCGACGGCCAGTGGGTTGCCTTCACCGAAGGCTACAACGCCTACCTGGCGCCGCTGCCGACCATCGGCAAACAGGTTGATCTGGGCAAGGACACCAACGCGTATCCAGTGACCCAGGTAGCCAAACGTTCCGGCGAAGGGCTTCACTGGTCTGCTGACAGCTCGGCGCTCCATTGGGCTCACGGGGCAACGCTGTACTCGCGAGACCTGGCTGACGCCTTCAGCTTTGTCGGCGGAAAGTCAAAAGAGGTGCTGCCGGAACCGGTTTCTGACGGCCTTAGCGTGAGTTTTACGGCCGAGACCGATATACCTGGCGGTACCGTTGCGGTCACCAATGCCCGCGTCATCACCATGCGCGACGCCAATCGTTTTGAGGAAGTGATCCAGCAGGGCACCGTAGTGGTGAGCGGCAACCGCATCATCGCCGTTGGACCCTCGGATGACGTTGAGATCCCGGCGGATGCCTACGTCGTCGACGCCAGCGGGCACACGGTGATTCCCGGGCTGGTGGACGTTCACGCCCACGGGGGTATGGCCAGCAACGAGCTGACGCCCCAGCAGAACTGGCAGCAGTATTCCAACCTGTCGTTTGGTGTCACTACCATTCACGATCCGTCCAACGATACGACGGAGATCTTCTCTCACGCCGAGCTGCGCGAGGCGGGCTTGACGGTAGGGCCACGGACGTTTTCCACCGGGACGATCCTCTACGGCGCCCTGGTGCCGGGTTTCACTGCAGAGATCAGCAGCCTGGATGACGCGCGCTTTCACCTTCAGCGCCTCAAGGACATGGGCGCCATCTCGGTCAAGAGCTACAACCAGCTCCGGCGAGATTCCCGCCAGCAGGTGATCGCCGCGGGGCAGGAGCTGGGAATTATGGTGGTGCCGGAGGGCGGCGCGAAGTGGCAGCACAACCTCACCCATATTGTGGATGGCCATACCGGGCTGGAACACGCGGTGCCGGTCGCCCATCTCTACGACGACGTCAAGCAGCTTTGGTCTCAGACCGACGTTGCGTACACCCCGACTTTTGGGGTCGCCTACGGGGGCATCAGTGGAGAAAACTACTTCTACGATCGCGACCAGGTCTGGAAGAACCCGCGACTGCTTCGGTACACGCCCAAGACGTTTCTGCTGCCCAGGGCGATTCGGCGCCAGCGAGCGCCGGATGAGCACTACAACCATGTATGGGTGGCCGAGCACGCCAAGGCGCTGCGGGATATGGGCGTTGGCGTTCAAATCGGCGCGCACGGCCAGCGCGAAGGCCTGGCGGCTCACTGGGAGATGTGGATGATGCACCAGGGTGGATTCACGGCTTGGGAAGCGCTGCGGGGTGCAACGATCGACGGTGCGCGCTACATTGGACTCGACGCTTCGCTGGGCTCACTGGAGGTCGGTAAGCTGGCCGATCTGGTGATTATCGAGGGCAATCCGCTGGACGATCTACGACAGTCGGAGATGGTGTCCTACACGATGATCAACGGTCGGGTTTACGAGGCGGCGACCATGAACGAGGTAGGCAATCACCGTCGGCCGCGGACGCCGTTTTTCTTTGAGCTGGAGGGTGGCGAAGCGTTTCCTTTGGCGGCGCAGCAGGCGTTGCTCAAGAAACAGCGCGCCTATCACTGGCGGCACTAAGCTTGCGGGCGACCTGATCAGGCGGCGGTGGTGACTTCGAGCGGCTGCTCGCAGGAATGCAGCCGGTTGCGACCGCGCCGCTTAGCCTCATAGAGGGCGTCGTCGGCACGCTTGTAGAGGCCGTCTCGCGATTCGCCGACATGGTATTCGGCCAGCCCGAAGGACGCGGTGACCGTCGACCCGGCTAACTCGCCCACAGGCCCGTACCGGAGCTCTGAGATCGCCACCCGGAGGCGCTCGGCCAGCTTTCGGGCCTGCTCGAGGTCAGCCATCGCCGCGACGACCACAAACTCCTCACCACCGGCACGAAAACAGGAGTCGTCTGGTCGAATATTGGCCTGGATCGCCTGGGCAACGTCGCAGAGCACCGTATCGCCGACGGTGTGGCCATAGCTGTCGTTGACGATCTTGAAGTGGTCCAGGTCCACCATGATCAGGACAAATCCTTTCTCCCCTTTGCCGGCCACATCGATGACGCGGTCGAGCGTTTGATCGAGGGCTCGGCGATTGCCGGCGCCGGTTAAGGGGTCCGTGAGCGTAATGGCGTGCAGCTCGCGCCGCTGCTTGGCGGTCAGGACCGCGAACGCAATCGAGAGTGAGATCGTGACGCCGAGCGACGTCAGGAATACCGCCACCTCAGCGCCGCTTCGGCCTTCGAAGACGACCGGCATGATCAGCATGATCGCGACCACGGCGGTGATGGCCGCTTCGCGCGGCTTCAGCAGGTAAAACAGCGCGATGGTCGCTGGATACATCCAGATGATCTGGTTTCCGCCTTTGACGCTGACCGAAATCACCGCAGTCACGATCGCGACCATGGCCATACAGGCGCTCGCCAGCCGCACCGATCGTTTGACGTAGACCAGCCGCATAATCAGCACGAACCCAATCACGGCAACGGTATCGAGGGCCGCCACCGCGTAGCTGCCTTCGATCAACCGGTAGACCGCCATCGGGCCAATCCCCAAAACCCCGGATAGGGCAAGCAGGATGGGAGGCTGTTCCTCCAATGTGAGCTTACGTAATTTCACGAACAGCATATCGGCTGATCTGGCCCTGCCTTTACCCCTGTCGAGCATGCCGACCGGCAAAATCGGGGATGCGACAAAGGTTCACAGCGCCGGCTCTGTCGGATTGTGGCGAATGCCCCGGTTCAGGTGAGGTATTCCGGGTTTTTTTCCGTTCATTTTTGTGCGATTGAGCCGTTTTGCGGCGTTCTTTTTTCTAGACATGCCGCGGGAGTCAAATCATGAGGCAGTACTTCTATGGAATGGTTTTTTTGCTGGCGAGCGTCCTTGGTGGGGCTCAAGCCAGCGCTGAGACGCTAGATGAGCGTCTGATCGAAGCGGTGCAGTGGGGCGACGTACCGGCGGTCCAGCAGCTGCTGACCGACGGTGCAGACCCTAACAGCACGCTGCGCCAGCGTACGGCGCTCAGCTGGGCGGTGCAGGGCGACAGCGCTGAGCTGGTTCAGCAGCTGCTCCAGGCGGGGGCGAACCCCAATCTGACCGACCTGCAGGGCAACAACGCGCTGTCCTGGGCGGCCCAGCTGGGAAAGGTAGCGCTCATCGCACCTCTGGCGGCTGCGGGTGCCTCGGTCAACGAGCAGAACTCTGCGGGCAACACGCCGGTGCTGATTGCCGTGTCCGACGACAATCTGGAGCTGCTGTCTGCGCTGGTCGAGGTGGGGGCGGATATGAACGCCGTCAACGTCGATGGGGCAACGCCCGCGCTGATGGCCGTGCAGGGTTATGCGTCTGATGCGGCCGCCACGCTGGCCCTGCTGGCCAAAGGCGGCGCGGACCTGGACCTAGGCGATCGCTTTTACACGCCGCTCACCTTTGCTGCGGAGCAGGGTACCGAACCGGCCGTCGCCGCGCTGCTGGATGCAGGTGCCGATCCTAACGCGGGCGTTGACGGGAACTACCCGCTGATCAAGGGCGCGAGCTCAGCGGCGATTGTGGGTCGATTGCTTCTCGCCGGTGCCAACCCAAACGTCAAAAATGGCTGGGGAGAACCGGCGCTGTTCAGCGTCATCGACTACGGCACCCCGAAGCTGGTGCAGGCGATGATCGACGCGGGCGCGGATTTCACCATACCCTCCGAGCAGGGCCAGACGCCGCTTGACCGGGCCCGTGTTCAGGGCATGGAGGACATCGAGGCCGTGCTGCTTGCCGCGGGTGCCGGTGGCGAGTCGGTTGAGGCCAGCGAGCAGACCTCGGCGGCTGAGCCGGGCCTCCTGGCGAACATACCCACCGGAGAGCTGGCCGAGATGCCCAAGCTTGGTATGGTCACCGTGATGGGTGGCGCTGGTGGTGGGATCACCTATTACTCGTCCAGCACCCTCGCGGAGCTTACGGCGTTCTATCAGGACCTCCTGGCCGAGCGCGGCTGGAAGGCCGCCGGCGATCTGACCACCGACGACGCGACCTACCTGTCCGGCAGCTACACGCGCAGCGGAGAGAGCCTGAGCCTGTATTTAGGCCAAAATGACAGCAACGAGGATCGACGGGCGATGGTGTCGCTGACGCCGCACGGTTCCGCAAAGCCGGCAGATTTGCCGCGGGTTGCCGATACAACGACTCTCTATGAGGGGCCGGCGACCGCGATCTACGTATCGGAACTCAGCGTCGTCGCGGTAAGCCAGGAAACGCTATCCCTGCTGACGCAGGCAGGGTGGAATGGCGCGGCCACGGTAGACACCGAAACGATGCAGGTGCTGACCCTGGACCGGGGCGGCGTCAGGCTCACGGCGCAGGTCTCGCAGGCGCCGGCGCAGGGCAACAAAACAACCATTCAATACAGCGTGGTGAAACAGTAGGCGAAACGGGCGGGTACGTGATTCGCTAGCAGAAGTAGGATCGCGCTGAGATGCCGAGCTCACCGTCGGTGAAGTCTTTGACGATCTGACGCTTCTTGGTGTCGCTGCTGAGGTCGAGCGCGCCCGGGCGGCCGAAGGCGAGCCCGTCTTCGTCCAGCATTCTCCAAACGACGGGTTTGAGGTGCTTGGAACGGGAGTCACTGATAACTACACCGCATTCCTTGCTCGACAGCCGAACCGTCGTACCGGCAGGATAGATCCCGATCGCCGAGATGAACGATTCCACCAGCCCCCGCTGGAAGTGGGTGCCGCGCAGCGCGTAGAGCTGCTTGACAGCCTGCGACACCGGCAGGGCGGTGCGATAGGGGCTGTTGGTGATCATGGCCTCAAAGCAGTCCGCAATCCGGGCGATGCGCGCGTAGAGATCAATCATGCGCCCCTTGAGGCTTTGGGGATAGCCGCTGCCGTCCAGATGTTCGTGATGCTGCGCCACCATCGCAAGTACCGCCGGGTCGAGCTCGTCGCCCGACTCGAGCAGCTCCAGGCTGAACGCGACATGTTCCCGGATTACGCCGAGTTCCCAGTGGCTCAGGCTGCCGGGACGCTCAAGCAGCTCGGTGGGCAGCTTTTCTCGGCCCAGGTCGCACAGCGTGGCGCCGAGGCCGAGCAGGGTGAGGTCGTCAGCGGGCAGCCCGAGCTGGCGCCCTAGCGCCATCGCCCAGACCGCCATGTTCACGCAGTGACGCAGGGTGTAGGGGATCTGTTTTCGGCCCATGGCAAGGCCAATCGCCGCGTCTGGATTGCGGATCAGGCTGCGAGCCAGCTCCTTGGTGGCGCTGCTAATCGCACGGAAGTTGATGGCCTCGCCGCTGGAGATCGACTCCACCGCAAAAGCGATGGAGGCTTCGAGATCGGCTACCGCAACGCGGGCGTCGCTGAGCTCTTTGGACACCGGCACGGAGTCCACGTGGCGTACCACCTGGATCTCGCGCTGCCCTGGCGGGGTCTTGCCTTTGACCCATTCATCCATCCGGCGCCGGGAATGAAACTTCACCTTGCCCGCAATACTGCCCAGATCCTGCTCTTCGGAATCCTCGGTCGGCGCTAGCGAGATTGCCTCTCTGGGAATGTGCTCGGTGGACAGGCGTTGACTGACAAACACATACCGACAGGTTTTGCGGAGGCGCTGAATATCTTCGGGGGTTTCAATCCACATGCCCTGCAGGGTAAAGGGCGACTCCTCCCAGGGACGATCCAGGCGAGCGACGTACATGCCGATCTTCAGATTCTCGACGCCGACCCGAACGTCAGCGTCTTCCTGCTGCTGTGCCATGAAATTCCCGCAACCGAGGCTGGCGCTATTAGACCATAACCGTCTGGCTGTGGTGAGAGGCGGTCAGGGTGTCTCGGTACAGTCGGCGAGGCCGTCAAGAACGGTCAGGCGTTCCAGCGTGATGCTGCCTGAGCCGAAGCCTTCCAGCTCCGAGTCGTAGCTGACGCTCGCAGAGGTGCAGCCGAAGTCAAAGGTGAGGCTACCCCAGGGGTCGAAGACAACCTCAGCGGGATCGAAGTTTTCGCCGAAGCGTCCGCCTGAGCTGATCAGCGCCTCGTTGACGGTCAGGGTGCTGCCGTCGAGCACCCCGTCAGAGAAGATCCAGGCCTGGTTACCGTTTTGGTCGTACGTGAACCAGTACACCAGCGCCCGGGTATCACTGAGCGCCTCGACAACAAATCCCTCACCGCTGCGCTGGGCGTTAAACCACGATCCGCTGATGTTGGCGGCGGTGGCGCCCTTGGCAACCGGTTGGCCGCAGGGCAGGCTGGCTAGTTCCGTCAGGCGGATGAGGTCCTGACGCCGGTTTCGCACGTCGACGTTGTGCCGCATGCCGGCGCTCGCGCAGTCTCCCCAGAGAAAGCTGGCGCTGCCCGCATCGGTGAGCACCACCTGGTCGGGATCAAAATCAGGACCGAAGATGCCGCCGCGCGCTTCCAGAAGCTCGGGAAAATACAGCTCGTTGCCGCGGACGTCGCCCGTGCCGATAAACCACCGCTGCTCGCCCAGCTCATCATAGGTAAACCAATAGACGACGGCCCGGTTTGCCGCGAGGATTTCGATCAGAAACCCCTCGCCATTGCGCGCCGGATCGAACCAGGCGGCGCTGATCCCCGGCTCCAGCACGAAGGGTGCCGGCACCGGCTGATCGGTGACGGAGAAACTTAGCTGGTTATCCCGGCCGCCCGCATCACCGGCTTCGCCGTCAGCGTTTTCGTAGCCCTGCCAGCTGCCGTCGCCCCAGTCCACCGGTGTGGCCGGATCGGCATCGGTCCGCAGTCCGACGAGATCCCGGGCATCGATCCCCAGGGTTGCGGTGGTCTCGCCGCTGACGGCGGCGCCGAGATCGTTGGAGCGAAGCGTAAAGCTGATCAGCGCGGTGTCGTCCCGGTAGCGATAGAAACCCTGCGCGCCAGCGCCGGGTTCGTCGAGCCAGCGTAGACCGCCGACCACCGGGTTCGTCGTGGCATCGCCGATGCTGAGTTCGGTGGTGACCGAAAGCTGCGCCAGGCTTTGCCCGGGCAGGGCGGCGACGGAGCCCTCGGCGTCGCGCCAGCGCATCGGTTTGTCAAAGGCCACCCAGAGCTCATAAGGCTGATCCAGGGCGAGCGGCTGGAGCTGATTGACGTAGAGGACCCGGCTGGTCGGGCTGGTCACGTCCCACTCCACGTCGGCAACCACGGCGCCGGACGTTGGCTCGAACCAGCGAACCGCGCTGACCGACGGCGGGCCGGCCTGGTGGTAATAGGCGATTGGAAACGTCTGGGCGAGATTCTCCCGCACCCGCTGAATTTCCGATTCCGGCAAAATAAATCCGTCGTTGCAGTTGCTCGCAAAGCCGCCGTAGTCGGCGCTGCAGCCGGGGAGGTCGGGATGTGCGTCCGGCTGCAGGTTGCCCGAGGGTTCGATCTCCAGTGTCCAGCTGGGGATCTGAAAGGTCTCGGCGAAGTATTCGTCTGTCGAGCCAATGCCGCGGCCGGGTCCGCTGGGAACGTCCACATAAAACCGGTCCCCGGGCAGGCGTTGATGGAAGTTGCTGAAGTCGGAAAGTAAGGCGCCCTGGATCTGGTTCCGTCGGACGTTGTCGGTCAGTACCGAAAAGTGGACCTGGCTAAAAGAATGCACGTCGGTGTACATCCGCAGCCGGTCGCCGGGGCCGAGCTCCGCAGATGCCACCATCGCCTGTGTCTCCGCCTCAGAGTTTGCCTCGGTGCCGTGATAGACGAGCGAGGTCGGATTGAAGGAGCTGGAGCCGGAGGATGCCCAGAAGGGCGGGTTGTTGCGGTTGAGGTCGACGCCCAGCAGGTAGTCGGCAACGCTGAAGAGATCCTCATCCACGTCACGCATGTTTTTTCGGCGCATCCGACCGTCGCGCGGTGAGCCGCCGTTGAGCTGAACCTGAGTTGGGAAACGCTGGGTCTGCAGGAAGCCGTCGATATTGAGTACGGGCGTCAGCACCATGTTGAGATTGTCCAGCAGATAGCGGTAGAGAAAACCGTCATCCTGCTGGGCCACCAGCTGCTCCATAATCCCGGTCAGGACCTCCGGCGACTGCCATTCGCGCGCGTGGATCGTTCCCTGCGTCAGCACCGCGCCCTCGGGCAGCCCGGTAGCGGTCAGGGCGTTGCTGTCCCCCAGCTGATAGGTCCAGATATCGCGGCCGTTGAGGGTTTGCCCAACGATCGTGCCGCTCACCACGTCGTTGTCCATCATGAGCGACTGGTGCCGTTCATGCAGGCCGCTGTAGGTGCGAAAACCAGCGAAGGGCAGGGCGGTGTCAACCGGGATCGGGACCGGGAACCCGAGCCCGAGCGTGCCCGCTTCTTCCGTCCATTCGGTCAGCACCTGGGGCCTAACCGCTCCCGGTGCGAGCGCCACAGCCGCCGCGACCAGCAGTTTCGATGCGAACATTGAGACTCCGCCGTCGCGACTCACGGGTGCTGCTCCAGCAGCTGTTGGATCTTGTTCGCCTGCTCCGGAGAGAGGCCGGGTTGCCGCGCCAGCAGCGTCACGGCCTGCCGCGCAAAGGGCTGCAGCGGGCCGGCGTCAGTGAGCTGGCGCCGCCAGACGGCGAGCGCTTTTTCGGTGCCCAGCAGCGACGCGAGCTTGAGGCTCAGGGCCGCCCGTTCACCCTGCGGCCAGCGCTCGCTGGCGGTCTGGAGGAGCTGTGCGTCGCCGGTCAGCTCGACAACCGCAAGTGTGAGGGGCGCCAGCGCGGGATTATTCTCAAGGTGCATCTTGAGCCGGGGGTGCGCCAGAGTTTCTGGCGGCAGCTCCCGCAGACCTGCTGCCGCGCCGCGGATGGCGGCCTGCTGTGCCGGTGTTCCGCTCAAACGCTTCAGCTCTTCGAGCCGTTGCCATGCGCCTGTCTGACCACTTTCGATCATCTGCCGTCGCCAGTCTTGCCAGATCCAGGCATTGTGGGTTCCCTCGGCAACGGCGGTGAGCCCGTGGGGATCATGCAGTACCGCAGCACGTTCGGGATGGGGTGCCAGCACCAGGGCCGGCGCGTCTCTGAGGTAGTCGACCAGCCAGCGGCCGGCTGGCGTGGGTGGCTGATCACGAAGCTGCAGCAACGTCTGGCGCAACGCGCCCGCGAGCGCTTCGGGCTGGCGGTTTCGCGTGAGCAGGTCCACGAACTCGCGCTCAAACGTTGTGGCCGACTGCGTCAGCGCTCGCTGGGCCAGCGCCTGGGACAGCGGCCGGGTTGCCGGCTGCTGTGCTGCCGCCGGGTAGACCATCGCAACCGCCAGAACGGCGACCGGCAGCCAGCGGGTGAGCCTCGGCTTAAAGCCCAGGGCCCGGATTGAGGCCTGCGTCGCTTGGCGCGCCGCTGCCGCGAGTCTGATCAGGACCATTCGGTGGATGCCTATCCTTGACGTTGCAGCAATCTACGAAAACTGCGGTGCCAATGCCAGTACTCCACCCAACGCCGACTTACGGGCGAGCGTTCTCCGCGATAATCAGATCGAGCTGCTCCAGGGCTTTTTCGGCGTCACCGGTTTCCTTGAAAATGTCGCGCAGCTTGAAACGCACCAGGTTTCGGACCACCCGATCGTTTTCGTAGCTGTCGAGAATTCGATTGAGATGCTGAACAGCGCTCGGCGCATCGCGCCGCTGCTCGTAAACCTCAAAAATGCCCTCGATGGCCAGAAATACCGCCGCCTCACGGCGCTCGGCGGTGTCTACCACCTTGTCCGCAAGGCTCAGGTAGTCGTTCATCAGGGTGACAAACTGGGCCGCGTTGGCGTCCTGGGCGCGGACGGGTGTCAGCCACAGGCTCGCAAGGATGGCGGTCGTCAGCAGGGTTGTGCGTCGAATCATGGCAGTTTCTCCTTTGGGTCAGTGATAGTTAGGTGTACGGTTTAGGGAATCACAAAGTGTTTTCGCAGCTGTTTCAGGGCCCGCGACCGATGGGTTTTGACCGACCCACCGCTGATGCCTAAGGCCCGCGCCGTCTCGTCGTTGCTCAGCCCCTCCAGCTCTCGAAAGATGATGACGTCACGCTGCCGCTCCGGCAGGCGGGCGAGCGCTGCCGCCAAGGTTCGGAGCAGGGCGGCGTCTTCCCCAGCCGCCGTCTCCGGTACGTGCGGCGCTGGCTCCTGGTGGTGCTCCTCTAGTGCCACCTCGCGGCGCAGCCGGCGCTGCTGATCTCGAGCGAGATTGGCGGCGATCCGGAACAGAAACGTCGTGAATCTAGCGCCTTTGAAAAACGGTTTGCGCCGGGTGGCGACCCGCAGAAACACCTCCTGGGTCAGATCTTCTGCGGTGGCGCGGCTGCCCGTCTGCGAGAGCAGCACGCGAAAGACAAAGTCCCGGTGGCGACGGAAGAGCTGGTCCATCGCTTCGGGATCCGCGCGGCTGGCCAGATCCCAGTCATCAACTGGGGTAGCGGTCACCGAGCCGTCAGTGCTCAGCCGACGATCTCGCTGGACTTCAGCTGAACGCTGGCTTCGGTCTGATCGGCTGCAAAGCCTGACTGCTTCGCGGGACGGGGCGGCAGACGGGTCAGGGTGAGAGCGCCTGTCCCGGGTGCCGCTTCGCCAGGCAGCGCGCTGCGCGCCTGCTTGAGGGCGCTGTAGGCACTGGGCCTAGGCTTGTAGTCCGCCCCAAAGGCGGATTCGGTCGCCAGCTTCGGCAGCAGCACTGCCGCCACAAGGGCCGCTGCGGCGGCGCCGGCAAAGAGCAGGGGCGGGCGCGCAAAGCGTCGTCGGGGCTCGGGCCACGCAGGCGTTGGCCCGGCATACCGCTGCTGCTGGAGGACGTCGATGGCTTGGCGAAGTTCGGGTGCGTTCATGGCGGTTTCTCGGGTTTGCGCTAAGTTAATGCATATGGCCGGGTTTTGGTTGACGTCGATTCAATAAATTCGGGCATTGCCACGCCGCGACCGACCTACGATACTTACGGTAGAGAAACCAGAGGAATAAACCGATGCGTTGGATCATCTTTTTGCTGGGGTTGGGGCTCGCCGGCCAGACCGGGGCCCAAATTGACCTGCGTCTGACGGAGGTGGTTCAGCTCAGTAACGTGGTCGATATCCGGCACGCCGGGGACAACAGTCAGCGGGTCTTCCTGGTCGACAAACGCGGCGAGATTCGCATTTTGCAGGACGGCACGCTGCTGGAAACCCCGTTCCTGGATATCGACGCCCGGGTCGGGGTCACGTTTAACGAGCAGGGTTTGTTGAGTCTGGCCTTTGCACCCGACTACGCCAGCTCCGGTCTTTTTTATGCCTACTACACCGATAACTTGGGCAGCACGGTCCTGTCGCGGTTCCAGGTGACGGCCGATCCCAATATAGCTGACCCGGCTTCGGAAGAGATCCTGCTGACCATGATCCAGCCCGATGTCAACCACAATGGTGGCCGACTGGCGTTTGGGCCCGACGGCTTGCTCTACCTGAGCGTGGGTGACGGCGGTGGCGCCAATGATCAATACAACAACGGCCAGGATCGCGGCACGCTGCTGGGGACAATTCTCCGGCTGGACGTGAGCCAACCGGGGCCGTACCAGATTCCAGCTGGCAACCCGTTTCTCAACGATGCTGAGGGCCGAAACGAAATCTGGGCGTACGGCCTGCGCAACCCGTGGCGGATCACCTTCGATGACGCGAACGGTGATCTTTATATCGCTGACGTGGGCCAGAACGCGATTGAAGAAATCAACGTTCAGTTGGCGGCTTCCGCCGGCGGCGAGAACTATGGATGGCCGCTGTTTGAAGGCGGCAGCGGGGGTGACCCAAGCCTGACCTTTCCCGTTTTTGACTACGAGCACGGCGACGGCGAGTGCTCGGTGACCGGCGGTGAGGTCTACCGAGGCGCTGACTACCCGGCACTGCAGGGCCGGTACGTTTACGGCGACTTCTGCAGCGGCCGGATCTGGTCGCTGCAGCAGGTGAACGGACAGTGGGAAAACGAGCTGCTGCTGGACTCGGGCACCATCGGCAACATCCTGACGTTTGGCCAGGACCAGCGGGGCAATATCTACGTTTCGGCGTCGCGGGATCTGCGCGGCCGGATCTTTCTATTGAGCGATGGCGATGTGGTGGAAGGCTCGGGCCTGGCCTGGGACGGCAGCCTGTCGGGCACCTACACCGTAGAGGGTCTGAACGATCAGGGGTTTTTTGTCACCGTTGGGAACAACGCCTCGGGAAGCTTTCTGTTTATCGCCTGGTTCACGTTTGACGAGGCCGGCGAGCCCCTTTGGCTGGTCGGGGTGAGCTTCTTTGACGCCGGGCAGACAGAAGTCACGCTGAATATGGAGCGGGTCTCAGGGCTCCCGTTTCTCGACTTCTCCGACAACTCTGGAGACCGTGAATCGTATGGCGACATGATTTTCCGTGCCCCGCAGTGCGGTGAGCTGCAGGCGGACTATGACTTCGGCAGCCGCGGCAGCGGCACACTCGACCTGAGTCTTTTGACCAACATCGAAGGTCGCGACTGCGGCGGCTGATCGTTTCGCGGGAACGTTCCGACGCCGGGCGATGCCCGATCGGAGCGCTGCGGGTATCATGGGGCGGAGCAACCAGGAAGGAACGCCTCATGAGACGGTCATTGGCTTTGGCGGCGGCGGCGCTCGCCGCCGCGGCGCTTTGCGGCTGTAATACCTCTACTGAACCCGAGGGTGGATCTGCGCTAACCGGACCGCCGGAACGTCGAGCGCTAACCGACGTCCCCCATGTAGCTTGGCTGAGCCGCGAATTGCCGCCGGAGACGATCGGTTATTTTCGCGTGCCGTTGCTGTGGGATGGACTTTCCCAGCCCGGCGGGGACGCGATGAATAACGTCAAGGCCAGCGCCGCGCATCAGGCGCAGCTGGCAAAGATCCGCCAGGGCCTGACCGACAACATCTGGAGCCAGCTGCCGCCCGTCGCCGCCGCGCCGCTAAAGCTGTTGTTTGACGCCATCGACTCGCCGCTGGAAGTGGCCGCGACGTTGCCGCCTGACGGATCGCTGGTACCCAACTTCCTGATCGGGGCGAGCCTCAGGCTGTCGGGCGATCAGACATTCCCTGAACTGCTGGAGGATCTGCTTTCCCTTCACCCTCAGCTCCGGCGTCTTTCGCCGGAAGACGAGCAGGGGGTCTCTACCATCCTCGCCGGTCCGCTGCCCGTATACGTCCATTATGCTGCGGACAACAAGCGACTCCGGATGTTCACCGGCGCATCCGCCACCGCCCAGTATTTCCGCGAACGCCTGGCAGCTGAGCCAACCGACAACCCGGTTCATGCGTGGGAACAGCCTCGGGACCAAAGCGGGCGGGGACTTTCCATGTGGGTCGACATCGCGCGGCTGTGGCCGCAGGTCAGCCCGATGGTGCCCGCCGAGGAACGCCAGCGGCTGGACGCACTGGGAATCAGCGCCATGGAGGCTCTCCACCTGGCCAGCGTGGCTCGAGACGGCCACGGACAGCTGCTGCTTGAGCTCAAGATGCCCGAGGTGGGTTTCCGGAAGCTCTTGCCGCGTCCTTCGGCTGCCGTGGGGCTCAAGTCTGCAGGACCGCCAGATCTGATGGTGCGCATTGCGCTGCCCACGGCAGAGGACCTCGCCGCGGGTATGGCGCTGTTCCGCACTCAGCTGCCCGACCCCACGGAATTTGCTGACGCGATGGCGCAGGTGAACGAAGGCTTGTCGCTGATTCTGGGCGCAGATCCCAGCCTGCTCCTGCAGGCGCTTGGGCCGCAGTATGTCTACATGAGCGACCAGTCGGGCGTCTGGGGCGGCTACCAGGTCCGGGATCAAGGGGCGATGGACGAGCTGCTGGAAGCCCTGCAGACCTCCTCCGGCAACCGAATCGAGCGCCGCACGACCGGCGGCGAAACGGTTTCCTATCTGAAACTCCCGACCTCATTTCCCTTCGATGAGGAGCTGGCCGCGGAGGACGTGCCGCCGCCGGTCAAGCTGGCGCTGGAGGTCACCGACCGCATTTCGGCCCATCTTTTCTGGCAGGACGAGGACGACTACATGGTCGCAGCCTCGGTGCCGCAGGTGCTGATGTCTCGCAGCTCGCTGGGGGCCGCGTACGACGTGGACCGCTGGCTCACAGAGTCGGTGGGTGTCGACCCGGAGAAGTCCGTTTTGCTGCTGGCTAAACGCAATGCCTACGGTGCGCGCGATGCGTACCATTTCTATCTCGAGCTGCTGATGGTACTCGCCGATCTGGCCAACGTGTCGATCGATCCGTTTGAGCTGCCGACCTGGCAGGACGCGGGTCCGGGTGATCCGGGCGGCATAGCGCTGGGGTTGGACTCAAGCCCCGAGAGCCTGGCATTGCACCTGACCTACCAGGCCTCGCCGCTCGAGGTGCTGGGCGGGGGCAACGCCATGGTGGTTGCGGCCGGTCTTGGGATTGTGAGCGCCGTGGCAATCCCGGCGTATCAGGACTACCAGGTGCGCGCCCAGGTTTCTGCCGCCATGCTTTCGGTCGGTTCGCAGCAGCTTGCCGTTGAGATGCACTACCTCGAGGAAAGGCGCTTCCCCGATAGCCTCGACGACCAGCCTCAACTTGCCGGCGCGGAGGTCGACTACAACGCGGAGACTGGTGCGTTGATCATTGAATTTGGCGAAGGGGCTCCCGGGCCGCTGGCTTTCGGTTCGCTGGAGTTTCTGCCTAGCGTGGACGCCGACGGTATGGTCACCTGGAGCTGCTTTAGCGCCACGCTGCCGGACAAGGTGCTGCCCGCCAGCTGTCGGGAGTAGGAGCTGGCTAGTGAGCCAGACGGTTCACTAGCGCTGCTCAAGGCTGAAGCGAAACGTGCGGCAATAGTTGGCCGCCACCGAATCATTGCCGCGGCGGGCCGGCTTAAACGACGCCTTGCGGACGGCTTTGAGGGTGGGTTTGCTGAACAGGTCGTTAGACGACTGCACCACCTGTGGGTTTCTGACCTTGCCGCGTTTGTCGACGGTAAAGCAGGCGACGGTTCGACCGCTCAGTTCGCGGCGAATGGCGTTGCGGGGATAGTCGGGAGTGGGCACCCGCACGGGTACCGGCGGGACGTCGAGCGGCAGTTCATCAGCACCGTTGACTGGCGGCTGGTCTTCGACCAGCGTCGCTGACGCCAGCACCAGCAGCAGCTCAGGGATCATCGGAGATCGTTACCGTCGGCCGGTAGCGCTCCAGCCGAGCAGCGTCCAGCACGCGCAGCAGCGTCTGAGAATTGGGCCGAATCTTGAGGCCTGCCTCAACCGCTGCCTCGGCCTCCTCGAGCCGACCGAGATTCAGCAGCACGTTGGCCCGGTTGCTGTGGGCCCGCCACTGGTTGGGTTTTAGCTCCAGCGCGAGGTCACATTGCTCCAGCGCCAGATCAAAATGCTCTAGCTTGATGTGGCCGGCGCACAGGTTGGAGTATGCAGCGGAGCGCTCGCTGTCGGATCTGGCCATGCGAAGCCCAATTTCTGTGAGGCGCACGCCCTCGGCATAGTCTCCAGCGAGCAGCGCCATCGAGCCATCAGCAAGGAAGGTGTTGTCGGGTCCAATCACGGTGCGGCTGCCGCTGACCCCGGTGCTGCCCACGCCCGCAGTTGCCCTTGCGGTGTCAGGGGCACCGCCCGGCGCCGCCAGGGCGGCAGCAATGAGCGTCACAAACAGCATCATCCACGAGTATAGCAGGCGGGTGCGGTTCGCCGTTTCGGGTTTTCCGACGAAAGCGCGACTGAACCTAAGGTGCAGCGGATTCCGGATACGCCGTTGCGGCCGGGGAGAAGTCAGGCCGCCGGCGCAGTCGATCCGCCGTCATCCATAGGGTAGCAATCAGACCCCAACCCAGCCCGATGACGACTCCAGCGTCGGCAATCCCCCGCCAGGGTTGCGGCACCAGCTTCAGCAGCAGCACCAGGCACACGATCATAACCGTGAGCAGCCAGGCCGTGATCACAACTCGCCGCGGTGCCGCAAAAAAGCCCATCGCGTAAAACGGCGCGAGTAGACATTGCGTCAGCGTCCCGGCTCGGCGAAGAGCCAGCACGCGGTCGGCGAAGCGCGGGGAGAACTTCAGCTGAAAACCCCGATAGCCCTCCGTGTAGGCCATAAACAGGGCACCAGCGGACAGGACCAGCCAGTGATGCCACGTAAACGTGTAGGTAAAGCCCTCGAGGGTACGCGCCGTAAGCCTCAGCAGCGCAACGCCAAGCAGTAAAGAAAAGCCTGTGATGGCCCAGGCGACAGCCAGGCGTCTCAACAGCGTCATGGAATAGCGGATCCCGGAACAGCCGAATCGTTAGCAGGACCCGCATCTTGTCAGGGACGCGCGTCCGGCTCAAGCATCGTCAAGCATTTGGGGCGCTGGCGCCGGAGTTGGGCGGTGTAAGGACGCAACCTGCCCAGAAACGCGCAGGCCGGCGAAGTTCGCCGGCCTGCTGTGCGGGGACTGGTGGCCCCTTATCTCATGTCTCCGCGCTGGACCTCTTCGCCGAAGATCTCGCCGACGGTTGCGCTCGGGTGCACCGTGAGCTTCACCGGCTTCTCAAAATAGAGATCGCCGTGGATGACGGTGTTGGCACCGATGACAATTTGATTTGGCTTGGACTTTTTGCGATTCCAGCCCCAGCCTTTGGACTTGGTCACCCTCAGGTCGCCGAGCACTTCGGTGTTGACCAGCTCGAGGTCGCCGTTATAGGTTTCCACGCTGCCCTGAACCGTGGTGCCCGTCATGTCGATGCCGCCGTTGACGGTTTTCACGTCCTCGCCGATGGTCACCCCCTGGTTAGTGCGGATCCGTCCGTTGACGCTCTCAACGCTCTGGGAAACGATTACGTCCGATTCGAGGTCGATCGAACCATTCACCACCTCAATGGCGTTGACGCTGGCGCCGCTGCGCAGCTTGACCGACCCGTTGACTGACTCGATGTTTTTAACCAGCGCACCACTGCCGACACGGATAGCGCCATTGACCGAATCGATGTCGCCGATTTCGGCGTCGCGCCCGATCTGGACGCTCTTGTTGACCGAGTTATAGTCAGAGTTCGGCGCCGACACGCCGTCTTCGACCTTGATGTTGGCGCCGAACGCTGAGGTGCAGCTCAACAGAATGGATGCGGTAAGAATTAGGCCGGTGCGTTTCATGATGTCTCCCTTGGACTCGCTTTTTGGAGCAGCGCTATGGCTGCTGTTGCTGGGGGGTTGGACGATCAGGCGGGCAAAAGGGTTTAATTTGTCTTCCAGCCGCTGCTCTTAAGATCTCAGAATCGTGGTTTCGTTGACCGCACCTCGCTTTGAATGTATCGAACTCGCCGGCGCCAGCCTCCGCTGGGCGCCCCAGGCTGTCGATCCCGAGCAGGCCGATCGATGGCTGGCTGAGCTGACAACGGAGATCTCCTGGCGTGGCGAGACGCTCAAGATGTACGGGCGGGAGGTGCCGGTACCACGCCTCATCGCCTGGTACGGCGACCCTGGCACCGACTACCGCTACTCCGGCGTCAATCACGCGCCGCAGCCCTGGAGCCCCACGCTGGCGTCGCTTCGGCGCTGGCTCGCCAGCGCCTGTGGCCATCCGTTTAACTCGGTTCTGGCCAACCTCTATCGCGATGGACAGGACGCGATGGGGTGGCACGCGGACAACGAGCGGGAGCTCGGACGGCAGCCGGTGATTGCGTCGCTTAGCCTGGGTGCGACCCGACGAATGCGCTTTCGGCGGGTCGACCGGTCGCACCAGAGTTTTCACCTGGATCTGACCCACGGGAGTCTGCTGGTGATGCAAGGCCAAACGCAGGAACACTGGCAGCACGCAATCACCCGAACCCAGCGGACCGTGGCACCCCGAATGAATCTGACGTTTCGCCAGATCTCCCCGGCGGATGGCCCTCGCCCAGGCTGATCGACACGCGCCGGCAGGAGGCGGGCACGGTACAATGACAAGCATGACTACCTTCCTGCGAAAATTTGTCGGCGTCATGCTGCTGCTGTGGACCGTCGGCTACACCTCAATCCTGGCGTTGTGACATGAACAAGCCTCCCGTTGCGCCGCTGCCGCCACGCACGCCGCAGGCCCTCATGCTATTTGTGCTGCCGCTGCCGCTGCTGGCCGTTGTGCTCGCCGCGGTGGTGAGCGGGGACCTGCTGCGCCTGGCGAGTAGCGCCGGATGCCTGGCCATTTTCATGACCGCTGCGGTGCTGATGCGCAAAGGGATGCTGGAGGAGATGGCTTTTGCCCAGCGTCGGCATGTAATAAAAGCGCCGGCGCCGTTGAAGCTGCTGAGTTCACTCCTCGTGGGTGGGGCGACCACCCTCAGCGCGCTGACCCTGTCTGCGAACGGATTGTTTGACGCGGTGGCTTTTGGGCTGGGTGCGCTGAGCGGGTCCCTCCTGCTCTACGGACTGGACCCGAGGCCTTCTCGGTCAGCACAGCTCGATGCCGCCGGTGCCCAGGTGCTTGCGTTGGCCGAGCAAAAGATCCTGGCGATTGAGCAGGCGAACAGCGAGATTCAGTGCGCTGAGCTGACGCAGCGGCTCGATCGCATCACCGATAAGGCGCGCGGCGTGCTGGATGTGCTGGAAAAACAGCCGGCGCAGCTCGGCAGCGCCCGCCGGTTTCTGAGCAATTACCTTGAGGGCGCTGAGCGGGTTGCCCGGGGCTTTGCCCGGACGCACCCGCAGGCGGGCGATCAGGCGCTGGAAGAGAAGTTTCGCAGCGTCCTGGAGACCATTGAAGGCGCGTTTGATCAGCAGCGCGAGCGCCTCCTGGAGGACGAGATGATGGATCTGGATGTGCAGATCGAAGTCCTGAAGACCCAGATCGAGCGAGAGGGTGTCTGACAGCAGCCGGACCCTGAAGCCCGAGCAGTCAGGTGCGGTGTCTTCGCCGGCTGCCGCGGTACCGCAGGCGGATCTGGCGAACGTCCCTCTGGATGCGCAGACTCGGGACAAGCTCCTCGCTGAGCTGGACCTGACCGATTCCCAGTCGATCATTTTCTTTGGCGTGAAGGCACAGCGCCTGCTTTCCCGGGTCACCCGACGCATGATGAAACTCGCGTCCGCCGGTGGGCCGAGCAAAGCGAGCCAGGACCTGGACGACATGCTCGCCGTCATCCGTCAGTTTCAGCCCGACACGGGCAGCAGCTGGCTCGGCCGTCTACTGGGTTCACGGCGCCGGCGATTGCTGCGCGATGTCGCTGAGGTGGTCAATCGTATCGACGCGGCCGCTGCGACCCTAGAGCGCCGCAAAACCGAGCTGCTCACCGAAGTGGTGGCCATGGATCGCCTGCTCGAGCAGTGCCGTGAGGCGTTAACCCAGGTCGCCCGCTACGAAAAGGCGGGTCGCTACAAGCTGGCCGGGCTCAAAGACCCCTCGAGCGACATCAGCGGCGCGAGGCTGGATGAGTTGCTCGGTCGCTGCGAGGATCTGAGCATCAGTCATGTGCTTGCGCAGCAGGCGCTCGCGACGCTGCTCACGGCACAGCATGCCAGCAAAGGTCTCCACAGCCGCGTCGGGGCGGTGCTCGATCAGACGGTGCCGGCCTGGCAGCTGCATATGAGCCACCTGCTGGCCCTGTGGCGCGGCGAGCAGATCAACGACGCCCTGGATGACGTGAAAGGCATGCACGGCGAACTGGACCAAATGAGTGAACAGCTAGCCGCCGCCCGTGCGGCGGTCCGCGGTGAGCTGGCCAGCGGTCGTCGAGATGCGGAGGCGCTCGCCGTCGCCAATCAGGCCTTGGCCGAGGCGGTCACCGAAAGCGCTGCGCTGGCCCAGTCCGCCAGCGAAGCCGTGAGCCACTTGGTTAGTGATCTCGGTTCGGCCAAGTCATGACGCTGGGCCGCCCGGAAGTTTCCCCTCGCCACGCGCCATGGCTGAGACCGCACGACCGACCATTCCGCCGGGACATCGGTGTCGGCTAGCCGGCTTCGCGTAACCCCGGTGCGCGCCTGGCCTGCCAGCGCGTGGCTGCTGGTGGTGGTCAATCTGATCCCCGTTTTGGGAGTGCTGCTGTTGGACTGGGAGGTGCTGACCGTCCTGGTGTTGTTCTGGCTGGAAAACGTCATGGTGGGCCTGGTGAACCTGATCCGCATGGGCTGGGTCTCAGCGCCGCTGGCGAAGAAGCTCCCTAATATGGGTTTTTTCTCGGTGCACTATGGCGGCTTTGCGCTTGGCCACGGCTTTGCGGTGACCCATTTCTTTGGCGATGGCTCAACCTTGGACCTGGCGCCGCAATCGCTGTGGACCTTTGTGCAGGATCAGGGCCTGGTGCTAGCGGCCCTGGCCATTGGCGTCAGTCACCTGGTGTCGTTTGCGCTGAACGATCTGGGCAGCAAACGCTTCAAAGCCGCAACGCTCTCTTCGGTGTTGCAGGAGGTCTATCGACGCGTCATCATCCTGCACGTGACCATTCTGGTGGGTGGGTTCCTGGTCACCGCGCTGGGATCCCCGGTATGGGCTCTGCTGGTGCTGGTCGCGCTGAAAACGTTCCTCGATCTCAACGGCCATCTGGGCCGTCTGGCCCGGGGCCAGGCGGCTGGAGAGTTTAGCGTTCGCTGAACTGGATGGGCTGAACGTCTCGCTGCTCGGTGAGCTGGCCTTGTTCGTAGGCGACGTAGCCATTGATCACGGTGGTGTCGACCGTCGCCCCGAGCGTCATTCCCTCGAAAGGTGACCAGCCACAGCGTGACAGCACCTGATCGCGGCTGACGGTGCGGCGGTTTTGTGTGTCCATGATGACGAGATCCGCCCAATAACCCTCGCGGATAAAGCCGCGGTCAATAATGTTGTAGCGCCGAGCGATGTTGTGGCTGGTGCGGTCGACCGCCATCTCCAGCGGCAGCTCGCCGCGCCGAACCAGTTCAAGCAGCGCGCACATGACGTCCTGGACCAGCGGCAGGCCGGCGGCGGCGCGCGGGTAGGGCACCTCTTTCTCCGCCAGCGTATGAGGCGCGTGATCCGTCGCGATGGCGTCGATACGCCCTTCAGCCACCGCCTTCAGCAGCGCCTGCCGATCCTCTGGGCGTTTGATTGCCGGGTTGCACTTGATGAAGTTTCCCTTGTCGGGGTAGCTGGTCTGATCAAAAAACAGGTGATGGACGCAGGCTTCGACCGTGATCTGCTTGTCCTCCACGGGGCCTGGCGCAAACAGCTCAAGCTCCCGTGCCGTGGTCAGGTGAAGCACGTGCAGCCGCGTACCGTGTTCTTTGGCGAGCCCAACGGCAAAAGACGAGCTTTTCCAGCAGGCCTCTTCGCTGCGTATTTCCGGGTGCGCGGTGACGGGAATGTCGTCACCATACTTTTCCTGCGCCGCGGCGTGGTTGGCGGCGATCATGGGGGAATCCTCGCAGTGGGTGGTGACAATACCCGGTGCGTGACGAAAGATGTCTTCAAGCGTCGCCGGGTTGTCCACCAGCATATTGCCCGTGGAGGCGCCCATAAAGACTTTGACGCCGGCCGCCTGCCCGAGCTTCAGGCGCTTGATCTCCTCAATGTTGTCGTTGGTTGCGCCCATATAGAAGGCGTAGTTCGCCCAGGCTTTCTGATTCCCCAGCGCATACTTCTCCGCCAGTCGCCCGGCGGAGGTCGTGGTCGGATTTGTATTGGGCATCTCCATAAAGCTGGTGATGCCGCCGGCCACCGCCGCCCGTGATTCGCTTTCTATGTCGCCCTTATGCGTCAACCCCGGCTCGCGAAAATGCACCTGGTCATCGATCATGCCGGGCAGTACCAGCTTGCCGCCGGCATCAATTTCCTTGCGGGCCGCAGCGTCAATACCCGCTGCCAGCTTCTCGATACGGCCTTTGTTGATCAATATGTCGGACTCCCAGCGCCGGCCTTCGTTGACCAACAGGGCGTTGCGGATCAGCAGGTCATTCATGATTGTCTCGATCAGCGGGTGCGTCACAGCAGTGATGCGGGGTCGGAACCGGGTCCAGACCGCCGCGGCTCAGCGGATGGCATCGCAGCAGGCGGCGGGCGCCCAGCAGCACGCCCCGACGGACGCCATAGAGGGCGATCGCCTCGCTGGCGTACTGCGAACAGCTCGGATGAAATCGGCACCGCGGCCCGAGCAGCGGACTGATAAAGCGTCGGTAACCTGCCAGCAGCCGGAGCAGCATCGTCTGCACCACATTTGTCGGTGACTGCGGTAGCGTTTGGCCTGGCTGGGGGTCCTGGGGAGGTGCCGCGTCGAATTCGCTCACCGGCGGTGGCCGCCGAGCAGGCGACTAGGGAGTTGCTGAAGCATCCGACTTACGATATAACATCGCCCCTGATCGCTCAAGGCAACGCAAAACAAGGGTGTTTTGCCATCGCCTTATCGCGACTTCATTCTTTGAATTTCAACGGGTTATACGAGTATTCATGAGTGCTAAGCCAAATGGACTGCCCGAGGGGTATAACCCCAAGGTGAAGCTTCCCAAGAACTACAAACCCACTGCCAAAGAAGAGTACATGTCCGACCGGCAGCAGGAGTATTTTCGCCAAAAGCTGCTGGTTTGGCGTCAGGAGCTCATCGACGAGTCTCAGCAGACGATCGATCACCTGCGGTCGGAGGTTCGAGATGTGGGTGACGAGGCGGAGCGTGCGACGCGCGAGACCGAAAACAGTCTGGAGCTGCGCACGCGCGATCGCTATCGCAAGCTGATCAGCAAGATCGAGCAGGCGCTGCGTCGGATCGATGACGGAAGCTATGGCTACTGCGAAGAGACCGACGAAGAAATTGGCATCCAGCGGCTTGAGGCGCGCCCGATAGCCACGCTGAGTCTGGATGCTCAAGAGCGCTGGGAGCTGCGGCAGCGCCAGCTCTCCAAATAACCTGCACCGGAGCCCTTCTCGGGGTCTGAGATCCGGTCATCGGGCAAACCGCTACGGCTGCCCACCCAACGCCGTTTGACGAGATGCAGGCGCGACCGCGCCGCTTAGCTTGCCGCCGCCGCCAGCGACGAACTTGCGTGCTGGCGGATCGTAGCCAGCATCGAGGCCAAGCCGTTGCTGCGGGTAGGTGAGAGGTGTGACTTGAGCCCGATGTCTTCCACGAACTGCGGCTGGTGCGCCAGGATCTCCGATGCCGGCTGGCCCGAGTAAACCCGAAGAACCAGCGCAATCAGGCCGCAGACGATGGCCGAGTCACTCACCGCGCGAAACGTCAGCTCGCCGGCATCCCCGTGAGCGGTCAGCCAGACCTGTGACTGACAGCCATAGAGCCGGTTTTCATCAACGCGCTGATCTTCGGGAAAGTCGGGGAGCTTTCGCCCGAGATCGATAATGTACTGATAACGATCCATCCAGTCGTCGAAGAAGCTGAATTCCTCGACGATTTCCTCCTGGATGTCGCTGATAGGTGTCACCGTTCTGCTCTCCATGTCGTTCCTTCGGCGCCGTCCTCGATTACAATGCCCGCCGCCTTCAGCTCGTCGCGGATAGCGTCAGCCCGCGCGAAATCCCGCTCGGCGCGTGCCTGCTGGCGTTGCGTGAGCAGCGCCTCGATCCGATCCGCGTCGAGGCTGACGGCTCCTTGTTTGAGCCAAGTATCGGGACTTGCGCCGAGTAGTCCCAGCAGCGCGCCGCTGGCCAGGATTACCCCCTTTAACTGCGCCCGATCGCTATCCGATTCAAGGCCGGCCACCTGGCTGACCAGCTGATTCAACGCCGCCAATGCCCGGGGCGTATTGAGATCATCCTCGAGTGCAGCTAGCACCTCGGGATCTGGGTCGCCGGGCGTCGCTGGAAGATGCTCGAGCGTCTTGAGCACGCGATACATCTTGTCGAGCCGATCGCGCTGCTGGGTGAGCACCTGCTCCGACCAGTCGAGCGGCTGACGATAATGGGCCGACAGCAGGGTCAGGCGCAGTAGCTCACCCGGGTAGTCGTCGAGCAGTTGGTGCACGGTTAGCACGTTGCCCTCGGACTTTGCCATTTTTTCTCGGTGCAGCGTCAGAAAGCCGTTGTGCATCCAGCAGCCCACGAAGGGGGCGCCGTTGGCGCAGCAGCTCTGAGCCATTTCGTTTTCGTGGTGGGGAAACACCAGGTCCACTCCGCCGCCATGAATATCGATGGTGGTGCCGAGGTGAGCCCGAATCATGGCTGAGCACTCGATATGCCAGCCGGGTCGCCCGCGGCCCCAGGGGCTGTCCCAGCCCGGCTGATTGCCCGTCGAGGGCTTCCACAACACAAAGTCTGCCGGCGATTGTTTATAGGGCGCTACGTCCACCCGCGCGCCCGCCAGCAGCTCCTTCACCGAGCGCTTGGACAGGCGGCCGTAGTTGGGATCGGTCGCCACAGAAAACAGTACGTGTCCTTCGGCCTCATAAGCATGGCCGTTTTCGATCAACGTGCTCACCATATCGATGATGGCGTCGATGTTTTCTGTGGCTCGCGGCGTCAGATCCGGCTCCAGGGCGCCGAGCGCCGCCATATCCTCGGTATACACGCGCTCGTACTTTTCGGTGATCACATCGATTGAGAGATTTTGCGCCTCGGCGGCGTCCATGATCTTGTCGTCGACGTCCGTGAAGTTGCGCGCGTAGATGACCTTTGGATAGCGCTGTCTAAGGAGGCGATAGAGCACGTCAAACACGACCACCGGTCGGGCGTTGCCGATATGCGCATAGTTGTAAACCGTGGGCCCACAGACGTACATCGTCACTCGGGCTGGATCCACGGGTTCAAAGAGGCGTTTCTCGCGCGACAGCGTGTTGTAAAGGACAAGGGCCATGAGGTGTAGCAGTTCCTGACGTTCAGCAAAGGGCGTGATGGTATCGCACTTGAAAGACCGAAACCCACCGTTTAGCGCGCTCAAGCGCCTATCCTGGGTTACACTGACCACCTGTAGAAATAAGCACTTGCGGTGGTTTCCAGCGCTTTTTGTCCAGGTTGTGTCTTTGGAAAAGGTGCTGTGTTTGAATCCCGGGCGCCGTGCAGGGTGCCGGAGTGTTGACGTGCCGGGCGCCGAGCGTCGGAAGTTACGCTTGCCGCGCGGCTGGAGAGCGCTGCCGCTGACCCCAGGGTCGCGGCGGCGCGTCAGGAAACGATAGAGGTCGATCTTGGGGGAGATGCTCCTAAAGCTGCTGCCGTTTGTGCCGCCGCATCTGGCGCGCAAGCTCATCGCTGATCCCGAATGGGAGCAGCGGCTGGACAGCGACACCATCCACGGCGCCGCCCTGTTCGCCGATATCTCCGGTTTTACCCCGCTGACCGATCAGCTCGCTGCCGCCGGCAAGGAGGGTCCCGAGGAGCTCACCCGGCTGCTCAACGCCTACTTTAATCCCATCATCGCCGCGATCGAATCGGAGTCTGGCGAAGTGGTGAAATTCTCCGGGGACGCGCTGATGGTCGTGTTTCCGGCTGACGCCCGACCGTTGGCTGAGGCCGTCCGTCGTGCGCAGCAGGCGGCGGAGGGCATGCAGCAGCTCTTGGCGGACATGGGCGCACTGGAAACCACCGCCGGCGAGGTCCAGCTGGAAATGAAGATCGGCATCGGCGCCGGCGACATCGTGGCGATGGAGGTCGGCGGCCTGCTCGGCCGCTGGGAATACATCATCGCCGGCGACCCGATTCGCCAGGCGACAGCCGCCGAGGGCGAATGCCGTCCGGGCGAGGTGGCGCTCAGTCCCGAGGCCAGCGAGGTGATCCATCCGTGGCAGCTGCCGCCGCGCCGGGTCGAGACCGTCATGCAGCCGAACCTTTCCGCTTTGGATTCCGTAGAACAGACGCTGCGCCGCTTTGTCCCCGGGGCGGTGCTGGGTTTCTTGGAAACCGGCGCGCGCAGCTGGCTTGGCGTCCTGCGCGACATGACGGTGCTGTTCATCGGGCTCAAGGACTACGAGTTCACCGGGGCGCGCGCGATCAGCCAGTTTCATGAGCTGGTTCGCGACGTCCAGGGTGCGCTGTACCGATTTGAAGGCAGCCTGAACAAGGTGGCCGTGGACGACAAAGGCGCCCTGATTATGGCGCTCTTCGGCGCACCGCCGCTGGCCCATGAGGACGACACCGTGCGCGGGCTGAAGGCGGCGCTCGAGATCCAGGCGCTGTCGCGCAGGCGCCAGCAGCCGCTCGCGATCGGCATCACGACCGGTCAGGTTTTTGCCGGGCCCGTAGGCAGCGAGATGCGCTACGAGTACACGGTGATGGGAGATACCGTCAACCTCAGCGCCCGGCTGATGAAAGCGGCCGGACCGGGCGCGATCCTGTGTGACGAGACCACCGCGCAGGGCGCCAATAACCGGGTTCGTCTCGAGCGCCTCGACCCGATTCGGGTCAAAGGCAAGGCAGAGCCGGTAAAGGTCTTCCGCCCGGATGACGCGAGCCTGACCTCAAAGATTGTGAGTGGCTCCTTCCGCCCGCCGGCGATGATGGCCGGGCGCGGTCGGGAGATCGGGCTGGTCGATGACACCATCGCTACGCTCGAACGGGGCCGTGGAGCGCTGCTGCTGATCGAGGGCGGGGTGGGAATGGGAAAGTCCCGCCTGCTCAAAGAGGTGAAGGTGCAGGCGAAGATCAAGGGCATCACCTGCCTGAATGGCCTGGCGCGCAGCACCGAAGCCCAGGTCCACCTGCGCGCCTGGCAGGGTGTCATGGAAGATTTCTTCGAGCTGGGGCGCCTGGAGCTGGACCAGCGCGCTGACCACGTACGCGAGACGCTGGCTGATCTGGCGCCCGGCTGCGTCGATCAGGTCAGCCTGCTGACCGAATGGATGGGCCTGAGCGCGGTCCGCGGAACCCAGGAGCTGGTGGTCGATCAGCAGCAGCATGAGCATAACCTGATGCACCTGCTCAAAACGCTGGTGCTGGCGTGGACCAACACCCGGCCGCTTGTGGTGGCTATCGACGACGCCCAGTGGCTCGACGAGACCTCCTGGATGCTGGTGCGCGACCTGTGCCGCGCGGTCGACAGCGGCAGCCACCCGCTGCTGCTGGTGCTGGCCACGCAACCCACGCGCCGCGAGGGCGTCAGCGTTGTCGAGGAGATGGAGCGCATGGACTGCTGCGCCGTGGCGCAGCTGCAGCCGCTGAGCCGCAGCGAATCGAACCTCATGGTGGCGGACCGGCTCGGCGTTCTGCCAGATCGGGTTCCGCAGCGGCTGGGGCTGTTTATTCACGAACGCTCCGAAGGCACCCCGTTTGTGGCCGAGGAACTGCTTCGGGCCATGCAGGATCAGGGGATGGTCGAAGTCTGGAAAGACGACAAGACCAACCAGAATCTCTGCCGGGTCAGGGGCGAGTTTTCCAGCGAAACGGAAACGCTGCCGGGGTCGGTCCGCGGGCTGATCCTATCGCGGATCGACCGCCTGACCGCCAACCAGCAGGTCACGCTCAAGGTGGCGTCCGTGTTCGGCCGTCGCTTTGTTCGCCGCGCCCTGGCTGACGTGCTGGCGGACGAGTATGAGTTTGACGACAAGAAAGTGCAGCAGGATCTGGATACGTTCCACGATATGGAGCTGATCGAGCTGGAGGGTGAAGAGCCCGACCTGCAGTACCGTTTCCAGCACCAGATCACCCAGGAGGTGGCTTACGAGTCGCTGCTGTTTTCGCAGCGCCGCCAGCTGCATGTTGCGGTGGCTCAATGGATCGAGCAGAAATATGCCGGTCAAGAGGATTTAAGCTGGCGCGAACACACCATCGATCAACTCGATCCTGGCGCCTCGGCCCTGGCGCCACACTACGGCGAGCTCGCCGATCACTACCGCGCCGCCGGCGAGGAAAAGCTGGAGCTCCCCTATGCGGTGCTGGCGGGAAACTACGCGGCGCTGCTCTATCAAAACGAGGAAGCCGAGCGGCATTTTCAGCGCGCGCTGGAGCTGATTCCGGCGTCCGATCTGCGCTCGCGGCTGCGGGTGCTGAAGGAGTGTGAGAACACATACCGATTGATGGCGCGACGATCGGCCCGCAAGGATGTGCTGCGCCAGATGCAGCAGATCGCCGGGGAAATCGGCGAAAACGGTGTCAAAGCTCTGGTTGCCATCTTACAATCGGTGTACCAGTTTACTTATGGCCGACCGAAATCCGCCCAGCAATTGGCGATTTCAGCGATCGAGCTGGCCCAGGCGGATCAGGAGCCGCTGATCGAATGCCGGGCCCGACGCTGGCTCGGGGCGTCGCTGCAGGTAGCAGGACATCATCATCAGGCAAGGGAGGAAATGGAGCGGGCAAACGACCTGGCGGTAGCCGCCGGTGACCCGGATCTCATGGCCGATACAACCACACAGCTTGCCCGGCTGGCGGAAAAGCGCGGCGAGTTTCAGCTTTGCCTCGAGTACTGCGAGCAGGCGCTCAAGCTCGCACAGGAAACCGGCAACCTCGGCGACGAGGCGGCGATCTTGCGGCGCATGGCCAGCGCCTACCTGGCGCTCGACCGGCTTGACGAATCGTTCAAGGCCGTCGATGCGGCGCACGACCTGCTGATTCAAATCGGCGACCGGCGCCAGGAAGGGCTGGCGCTGGATCTCAAGGGCCGGATCGCCGTGGCTCGCGGTGACTACTCGGCGGGCAAAGCGCTGTTCGAGAAGAGTCTTGGGCTACGCCAGCAGATCCAGGATCGCAAGGGCCAGCAGCGTTCTCTGATGTTGCTGGGAGACGCCTGCCTCCATATGGGTGCGCACGAAAAGGCGCGGGTCTGCTACGAGCAGGCGCTCCAGGATGCCGGGGAGATGTACATGGCCTACGACCAGGCTGAGATCAATGCCCGGCTGGTGCTGCTCGAACACTCCACCGGCGATAACGAGAAGGCCAAGCAGCACGGGCTGAAGGCCGCCAAGACGCTGTCTGCTCTCAACGACCAGCCGCTGCTGGCGCAGACTCTCACCAGCCTCGGTCACGCGTTTACCGAGCTGGGGGACTACGATTCTGCTGCCGCCGCCTACGGCAACGCCATCCAGATCCGTCAGAAGCTCGGGCAGACCAATCTGCTGATGGAAACGGTGGCGGGGTCAGCGAGACTGGATTTCAAGCAGGGTCGGAGCGACGCTGCGCTGGAGAAAGTGAACGAGGTGATGAACGCGCTGGGTGACGGCGGCTGGACCGGCACCGAGCAGCCTTTTCGTATTTACCAAACCTGTTTTGAAGTGCTCGAGCATCATCAGGATGACCGATCTCAGGCGCTGATCGATAAAGCGTTTGCCGAGCTCCAGAGCTCCGCTGAGGCGATCAGTGACGAGCAGCTGCGCGAATCATTCCTGTACAGCGTGATGGAGAACCGCGCGGTGGACTACTACTACCGCGGGACCCAGCGGACCCAGACTTAATCCTAGGTTCAGTCCTGGTCCTCATCCTCGTTTTCCCAGTCGTACACCTTGCGCGGCGGGATATCGAGCTGTCGGAAGCGCCACGCTCCAACTACCCCTAGCGCAGCGCCGGCCAAATGGGATTCGAACGAGATGCCGGGGACACCTGGCAGTAAGCCCGAACCGAGACCGCCGTAAAGAAAAAACACCAGCATCGAGAGGGCGATCGCCCGGGTGTCTCTTTTCAAGAGGCCGGACAGCAGAACATAGGTCAGCATGCCGTACAGCACGCCGCTGGCGCCGATGTGGATGCTGCTCCGCGCCACTAGCCAGACCAACAGCCCGCCACCGATATACACCATCGGCAGGACTCGCACCGACGCGTTGGGATAGACGTAGAGCATCCCGGTGCCGAGGACAAACAGCGGCACCGTGTTGTGGAGGAGGTGGCCAAAGCTGCCGTGCAGCAGCGGCGCCAGAAAAACCCCGGCAAACCCGTCGGCCGAGCGGGGCACAATCCCGAAGCGATTCAGCGGGTAACCCAGCAAAAAGTTGACGATGTGGACCGCCCAGAGCAGCGCCAGGGCGGCCAGGGTCAGCCTTAGCGCCAGCGCAAAGTTTGCCTTGGCCCTGCCGGAGGTGAGGAAGTCCGGGTCGGGGCGGTGCAGCTGCACAGGCGAGTCTCAGGCTTGCGGGTTCAGTTCTGAACCTCGATCCCGTTCACCCCTTCCCAGGGGACGTACTGAACACGGTCTTTCTGGACAACCGCAATGCCAAGATTGCTGCCGGTCACGTCGGGATCTTTGCCAAGCTCCAGGACCTGACCGCTGCGCAGAGTCACGGTGGCAGTGTTGTTGTCCTGAGGCGTCAGGCGCTGGATGTACTGCCAGGGAACCTCAAACTGGAGGCCGCTGGCGTCTTTTCCGCGGAGCATCTCACCTTCGTGGCCCTGGTCGAGGTCAAACATCAGCTCGCCCTCGGCGGTGCCCGCTGTGCCGCTGACCCGCGCTTTGATCGGGCCTGCGTCGGCAAACTCGGCGTACCGGGGCAGGTTGTCGGGGGCGTTAAAAAAAGAGACTTTTTCGAACGCTGACCAGGGTACCAGCACTCTACCGAGGCCCGCAGCGTGCACCACAATCCCGCGGTTTTCGGAGTTCACGTCGTTGGTGTCGCTCATGCTCTGAGTAACGCCGTCCACCAGTTCCACCAGGCTCGACTCGCCCTGGTTGGTGATGGTGCGTATCGTCGAAAACTTCACGGACTGCTCGCGGCCGTCGACGTCACCGTCCAGCTCGTCTTCCGGGTACCGCTCATCGCGATCCCAGTCGACAAATCCCTCGAACGCGCCGCTGCGGGTTTCGACTCGACCGTAAAGGTACGGCGAGAAGGTGGGGGCGGTGGCCTCCGGCGCATGAAAGCGCACCTGTTCGATGTCCCGCCAGTCGATCTGCTGCACCTGGCCGCTGGCGCCGAGCACCTCCAGGTCGGCACCGATGTCGTCGGAGCCACCGTTCGCCTCGAGCGTTGTGCCGTCGCGCAGGGTCAGCCGGACGCGGTCACCGCCCAGCGCTTCAACCTGGCTAAGCTGGCCAAACTCCACGCTGAAGGACTGGGCCTGCAGGTCGGAGGAGCCGAGCCAGCGAACGAGCTCGATCACGTGGCCGTTAAATTCAAATCGCGGGCCCGGCAGACTGTCTTCGATCCGCTCCCGGTCGTCGTCGGGAAGCTGAGAGAGATCAAATGGTTCAGCTTTGTCGCCGTTAAAGTGGTGGATCCAGTTAGCTTCCTGTTCACCCCAGCGGATGGTGCCCGTGACCTCGCTGTCGTCATCGAGCAGAACCGTGCCGTAGATGTGTCCCCGGTCCAGGTTGGCCGGGGGGCTCTCCATCGGGCTGCTGCTGGCGGCGGTGTCGTCCGCGGAAACCGCGGCCGGCGTGTTGTCCTGGGCGGCGGCCAGGCCCGCAGCGCTGAGCAGGGACAGCGCCAGCGTCGGTGCGAAGCCGCGAGCGTTGCGGCGAGTTATCGTTTTCATGGCCCTATTGTGCTCGCTGAATCGGTCGACCTCAACAATCATTAGTCACGGGCCGTGCTTCGCGCGCTGCCCCCTAAAGGTCTGAAATAGCGGGTATTTTGATAGTAGCTTGGGTCCTCATTCGCCGGGTGCCAGCCGGGGATGCCGAGGACCGGGAGCGGCAGGAGCTGGCGGGTATCGCCGAGTGCTGTAATCCACCGGGCGAGCTGGTCGTCGAGACGTGACAGTGTCTCAGCGGCCGAGGGCTGTCCCTCGCATCGCGGCAACACCACACACTTGGCGGTCAGCCCATCGAACGGTTGGCACAGCTGTTCCAGCAGGCCGTGGCCGAGGGTCAGGGCGTGCAGGCTGCGACCCCAGCCGCCGCGGTGGGTCACAAACAGCTCCTGCCAGCGGTGCGCCCTCAGCATCGACGTAACCTGGGACTCATCACCCACCAGCACCACGCCACATTCATCCAGCAGTGTCGCGGCGTTGCCCGCCGCCGTTCGTTGTTTGGATTCGCCGAGCCAGCCCCGCTCAACCTGCAGGGCGTTGAGGGCAGCCTTGCTGCGCGGCCAGCGGCACCACATGGCGAGGTTAAACAGGTCGTGGACGTGTCCTGGCCGCAATGGCAGCTTGCCCTCGTGATAGACCCTCGCTTCGTACTCTCGCGCGCCGAGCGGCGTAGCTTGCAAAGCCACTTCCATCGGTTGGCCGTCCGGATTGCGTGCGACCTCAGGCAGCAGTTCGGCCAGCTGATGAAGGCTCAGCAGCCGAACGTCGCGTGTCGGACGATGATGGGTGGCCGAGTCTGGCAGATTCGCGTCGCCGCTCCGCGACGTGAGCGCCATGATGCTCTGGAAGCCGCCGAGCGGCGGCACCTCGGCTGTGAGCTCCGGCACCCTGTGGGACGGCGCGCGTGTGGATCTGATCTTCACGGATGCCATAGTGTACTGTGGCGGTCGAGTGGGCTGACGGAGGACGGGGACATGAACGCACCGCTCCGTGCGCGACGGTGGTTCGGCGGCTGGCAAACGGGTAGCAACCGGCTGGCCAGGTTTGGCTTATTGGTGCTGAGCGCTTGTTGCCTGCTGCTGGGGAGCTGCGCGGAGGTTCCCAAAACAACGGCCTGCGAACTTCGCGAGGCTGATCCAACTCGACTTTGCACCCAACAATATGAGCCGGTCTGTGGCTGCGACGGCAAAACCTACGGCAACCGCTGTGTTGCCCAGAGCCAGGGCGTTCCACAGTTCACTCCCGGCCGCTGCGAGGAAAACCATGAGCGACAATGAGACATCCATTTTTGATCTAAACGCGACCCTGCCGGGCGGGGCAAGCCAGCCGCTGGGCGACTATCGAGGCAAGGTCATGCTGATCGTCAATACGGCCAGCAAATGTGGCTTTACGCCACAGTACAAAGGCCTGGAAAAGCTCCACAAGGACCTGGCTGACGAGGGGCTGGTGGTGCTGGGATTCCCATGCAACCAGTTCGGCGCGCAGGAACCGGGCACCAATGAAGAAATCGCGGAGTTCTGTGAGCTAAATTTTGGCGTGAGCTTCCCGCTCTTTGACAAGATTGACGTGAACGGGGACAACGCTGACCCGATCTTCCAGCTGCTGAAGAGCCGCGCGCCCGGCGTGCTGGGCAGCGAGAGCATCAAGTGGAACTTCACCAAGTTCCTGGTCAGCCGGGACGGTGAGAGCGTGACCCGCTATGCTTCCAAGACAGCGCCCGAGGCGATGGAATCGGACATCCGGGCCCTGCTCTGAGGCGATTCATTCCCGGTTCAGCCCGCTTTTGGTCTACTGTGGGCCAGCAAGGGGTAGGCGTAGCGCTGTACCCACCGCCGGCCAGGACGGCCGGCGAGGTAAATGTTTACATTAGGAAGTTTTTATAAGCTCATGAAAAAAATCGTCTTTTGTCTTGTATTTTTAATCCAGCCGGGGTTTGCGATCGCCGATCATCACCATCGGGGCGCCGGTGCGCGGGTGGGCCTGACCATCGTCGACGCCGTATACGGCAGCGATCGGCGCTCCTGTGACGCCCGGCGCGCGCTGCGCCAGTGTGAGGGTCGGGGCCAGTGTGAAATCTTTGCGTCCAACCGCCTGTGCGGCGACCCGGACCGCGGCACGCCCAAGACCCTGCTGGTGCGCTACACCTGCGGGTTTGGCGTCGAGACGATTTATCTGCGCGAGGACGAAGCGACTCTGCTGTCGTGTAGCGGCCGCAGCCGAGCGCCGTTCAGCGGCCGCCAGCAGTTCGGCCGGGGCATTGAGATTCTCCGGGCCGACTACGGCTCCGGCCGCAGCTTCTGCGATGCGGGCTATGCGTTTGCGCAGCAGTGCAACGGCCGCAGCGAGTGCCGGGTTTACGTCAACAATGATCTTTGCGGCGACCCGCGTCGGGGCCGGCGCAAGTTTGCTGACATCGAGTATCGGTGTGGCGGGCGAATTTACCAGGAACGGGTGCAGGAAGACGCAACGGCGTTTCTCGGCTGCCGGTAAGAACTCAGCGGATTTCGTTCCCGCTACTTGCGGGCAAAAAAAACTCCGGCAGCGCCGGAGTTTTTTTGTGGCTGCGCATAACAGCCGGAGATGTCAGCTCACGAGGGATCGATTGTCGGCCCTCCGGAGCCTGATTGTGCCATGGCCGGAATTGCTGGCAGACTCATGATCACAGGCGCAGCATAAGCTGCTTTCCTGATGAATCGCCGTCTGCCTGGCGCTTTCGGTGCTTGCTTGGCGGGTTTCTGCTTCATCTCTCTAATTACCCCTTACGCGGTGTTGCCCCCTGGGGCCAGTATGTAACATTACGTAAGGGGCCACAAACCTTGTCGTCGCCGAGCTTAGCTCAGCACCACCAGGAAGATGCCGGCGCCCCGCTGCACCTTGAGTAGGTACCGGTCGGTTGAGCCGAGCAGCCGATTGAAGTCGGACATCGAATCGATGGCCTTTTTGTTCACTGCGGTGATGATATCGCCCGGCTGCAGACCCTGGCGCTGGGCGGAGGAGCCTCGCGCCACCTGCTCAACCATCACGCCTTCGACCTCACCGGACAGCGGGTGATCCGAGGGGATCTCGGTCAGGCGAACGCCGCGCAGCGCGTCGTTGCTTTCCGGCTCAGCGCGGGCGACCTGAATCGACTCGCGGGAACCCAGGATGGCGTTGATCTTGCGCGCCTTGCCGTTGCGGACAATGCTCAGCTCCACCGCTTCGCCGGGCCGGCGCAGGCCAATGACGTTGCGCAGATCCTGGAAGTTGGCGATCTCCTCGCCGTCGACGGCCAGGATCACGTCGTCCACCTTCACCCCGGCCTTTTCGGCGCCGGAGTCTTCGCTGACGTCCGTGACGACGGCGCCGCGCACGTCTTCCAGCTCATAAAACTCGGCGATGACCGAGTTCACCGGGCTGCCGGTAATACCCAGCAGGCCACGCGTGACCTCACCAAACTCCAGAATCTGGTCCATGACGGCGGCCGCCATGGCGCTTGGAATCGCAAAGCCGATGCCGGCGTTGCCGCCGCCGGGGCCCAGAATCGCCGTGTTGATCCCGATCAGCTCACCCTGCAGATTGATCAGGGCGCCGCCCGAGTTGCCGCGGTTGATCGCTGCGTCGGTCTGAATAAAGTCTTCGTAGGCTTCGATGTTGAGCCCGTTCCGGCCCTTGGCGCTCACAATGCCAGACGTCACCGTGTGACCCAGGCCAAAGGGGTTGCCGAGCGCCAGCACGTAGTCGCCGACCTCCATGCCTTCGGAGTCACCGATATTGAGGTCCGACAAACGCTCGCCGTCTATCTTCAGCACGGCCACGTCGCTCTCTCCGTCTGAGCCGACCAGCTCAGCTTCGTATTCACGCCCGTCGACGAGCTGGACGGTGATCTCATCGGCGTTCTCCACCACGTGGTGGTTGGTGAGGATCAGGCCTTCGTCAGCGTCGACAATCACGCCGGAGCCCAGGCTGCCGGTCTCGCGTTCCGTCGGCTGATCGGGGAAGAAGCGCCGGAACATCGGATCGTCGGCCATCGGATGCTGTCGGATCGACACGGTGCCCTGGGTGGAAATATTGACCACGGCGGGAGACACCTCCTTCACCAGCGGTGCCAGGGACACGTCCCGGGGGATGGCGCCGGCGGTGGCGCTGCCCATCGCGCTGAGCATCAGCACGGTTGCCAGCACAAAGGAAAAAAGCTTTCGGTTCATAGCATTGAGTCCGGTAAATGGTAGAAAAACATGCTGTCAGGGGATCTAGGTGCATCCGCGTTGCGTTTCAATGCAGCGACAGCGTTACCGTCTGATCCCCGCAGCGCTCAACAGTTCCCTTGCGCCACGCGGGTCGGTTGTGCCGATCAGATGTTGCTAACATCAACGCCTGCAAATCGAGGAGCTCCACTTTTGCTCACCGTAACGCTTTGGCGCGATAACTTCCGACCCGCCGCTGACCACCTGGCAGGGCGCGTTGTGCTGCTGACCGGCGCCACCGGCAGCATCGGCCAGGCGGTGGCCCAGGGTGTTGCCGGCTGCGGCGCAACGCTCATTATTGCGGCCCGCGACGTGAAGGCCGCGGAAAAGCTCTACGACCTGATCACCGGCCACGGCTGGCCGGAGCCGATCATCTACCCGGTGGACCTCGCCGGCGCCACGCTGGCGGACTACGAACAGATGGCGGGCGCCATCAAAGCGGAGGTCGGCGCGCTCGATGCGGTCACTCACGTTGCAGCGGACTTTGCCGGCCTCAAGCCGCTGGAGCAGGCCGGCGCGGAGGCCTGGGAGCGAACCCTCACGGCGAATCTCTCAGCCGCGCAGTGGATCAACCAGGCGGTCCTGCCGCTCCTGCGCGAGTCCGATCAGCCCAGAATCGTCTTTACGCTGGACGACCTGCACCGGGTTTCTCGAGCCTACTGGGGCGCCTACGGCGTCGGCAAAGCCGCGCTGGCCGCCCTGGCGGCGATGACCGCCAGTGAACTTGAGGGGTATGGCATCAAGGTCAACGCCGTCTCGCCGCCGCCGACCGCCAGCAATCTTCGAAGCCGCGCCTACGTCGGGGAAAACCCTGCCGAACTGCACACGCCAGAGGCGCTGGTTCCCGCGTATCTTTATCTCCTGGGCAGCCACGACAGGCTGATCACCGGTGAAGCAATCCACTTTGAGAGCTAAACGAATGGCCAAAAAACGCGGATCAAGTCGATGGCGGGGGTTGCTGCTGCTGTTGGTGGCCGTTGGGCTTTACCTGATCGGCGCAGCCCACGGCGCGGTGGCGGTGATTGGCCTGGCGGTGGTGGTGGAGCTTACCGGCTGGGTCAAGCTGATGATCAACCCGGGATCACGGCCTTAGGCGCGCATTGGGCGCAATTCACCGTCGGCGCTGTTGCCGGGTCTTCGATACTTTTTTCTGCTTAGACGGCCTCGGTGCCCGCTGCTGGCGTTTCAGCGTCAGCGTGGCGGCCATGCGGCTGCTCAGGCCCACGTCTTCGCGCAGCACCCGCACGTCGGCCGCCGAGAGCTCTTCAACCCGCCCGACCTTCAGCCTCGACGGCAGCAGCACCGCGCCGTAGCGAACCCGCTTAAGGCGGCTGACCCGGACGCCAACCGCTTCCCAGAGCCGCCGAACTTCCCGCTGGCGCCCCTCCATCAGCACGACGTGATACCAGTGGTTTTCCCCGCTGCCGCCGCTGTCGACAATGTCGCTGAAGCGGGCCTCCCCGTCGTCGAGCATGACGCCGGACCTCAGCCGGGTGAGCATTTCGTCGGTGACCTCACCCTGGACCCGGCAGGCGTATTCCCGATCAACCCCGTGGGAGGGGTGCATCATCGCGTTGGCGAGCTCCCCGTCGGTGGTGATGAGGAGCAGCCCGGTGGTGTTGATATCGAGCCGGCCGATGCTGACCCAGCGGCCTTTGCGGGCTTCCGGAAGCTTGTCGAACACGGTGCGCCGTCCTTCCGGGTCGCGCCGGGTGCTCACTACGCCTTCCGGCTTGTTGTACATGAGAACGCGCCCCTGGCTCTCGGCCTCCGGGACAACGCGGTAGTGCAGGCCGGCGTAGCTCACGGCGTTGCCGGCGGCCAGCCGATCGCCGGGTTTAGCCGCCAGCCCGTCCACCATCACCTCACCGTTAGCGATCGCCTGCTCGAGCTGACGCCGAGATCCGAGCCCGGCGCCGGCGAGCACTTTCTGGATGCGCGGGCCGGTGGCGGCGCCTTCGGGCGCGTTAGGCGGTGTGGTCATCGTCATCGGCCGGCGGCTCGTCGCCGTCGTGTGACTCGTCTTCCGCGGCCTCCACAAGGGATTCCGGCTCTGATGAGTCATCCATGCGATCGTCGTTGTGGGCCACGCGCGGCTCGCTGTGTTCCTCGGCGTCTTCGGCTGCAGCTGAGGCCTCGCCGATGTCTGCATCGTCCGCCTCAGCCGAGCCCGCAGCGTTCTCCTCGGTTGGCTGTGCGGCGCCGTCTCTCAGCTCAGCGATTTCCAGCGCGAGCTCCGGCTCGAGTTCGCCGAGGTCCTTCAGCTCCGCCAGGCTCGGCAGCTGATCCAGGCTGGCCAGGTCAAAGTAGTCGAGAAACCGCTTCGTGGTGCCGAACAGCGCCGGCCGGCCCGGGACGTCCCGATGGCCGACGATGCGCACCCATTCCCGCTCCTGCAGCGTGCGCATGATGTTTGAGCTGACGCTAACACCCCGGATCTGTTCGATTTCGGCCCGGGTCATCGGCTGGCGATAGGCGATGATCGCCAGCGTTTCCAACAGGGCCCGCGAGTAACGGGGCGGCTTTTCCGCCCACAGGCGGGAGACCCAGGGCTGAACGTCGGCCTTCACCTGGAGCCGGTAGCCGCTGGCGACGCGCGACAGCTCGATACCTCGGTCTTCGCAGTCGGCGGACAGCGCCTCCAGCGCCTGGCTGAGGTCGGCGTGACCCGGCGCTTCGTCTTCTTCGAACAGGGCGCTGAGCTGGTTCAAGTTCAGGGGCTGCTCGGCCGCCAGTAAGGCTGCTTCGACAATTCGTTTTAGCGTGTCAGGATTCATACCGATTTCACGTAAATGGGGCCCATGGCCTCGTTCTGCACGATGTCCACCAGCGTGTGTTTGATGAGCTCCAGGATCGCCAGAAAGGTCACCACAACACCGCCTCGTCCCTCTTCCGGGTCAAACAGTTCGGCGAACGGGAGATATTTGTCCGCCTCGAGGCGGTCCACGATCCGAGTCATTCGTTCGCGCACCGACAGCGGTTCGCGCGCGATGGCGTGGTGCGCAAACAGCTCCGCCCGGTCCAGCGCCTCCTTCAGCGCCAGCAGCAGCTCCTTGAGCTCGATATCCGGCGGCACGGTCACGACCGAACGCTCGCCGACAAATGCCACTGCCATGCTGAAGTCGCGCTCGAGCCGCGGCAGCTCGTTCAGGTCTTCGGCCGCCTTCTTGAAGCGCTCGTATTCCTGCAGGCGGCGCACCAGCTCAGCCCGCGGATCGTTTCCCTCATCCTCTTCATCGCTTTGTGGCCGCGGCAGCAGCATGCGCGATTTGATCTCAGCCAGAATGGCCGCCATCAGCAGATACTCAGCCGCGAGCTCGAACTTCATTTCCGTCATCAGCTCGATGTACTCGACGTACTGCTCGGTGATCTCCGCAATCGGGATATCCAGGATGTCGAGATTCTGTCGCCTAATCAGGTACAGCAGCAGGTCGAGCGGCCCTTCAAAAGCCTCGAGGAAGACCTCCAGCGCGTCCGGCGGGATGTAGAGGTCGGTCGGCAGGCTGGTGTAAGGCTGGCCGCCGACCACCGCAAACGGCATTTCTCCCTGCGCCGGCCCGGCGCCACCCGTCTGATTGGCGTCCACCGTATCCGCCTCGGGCGCTGACTCCAGGCCGGCTTCGTCCGTGAGCCCAGGGGCATCGGTCGTCGCTGGAGAATCTGCCGGCGGTGGGCTAGTGGTGGTCACGGGTGGCTGTCGCATGGTCGGGAGGGAGGCGAATTCTAGCAGACTCGGGCCGAACGCTGGCAATTGGTCCGCGACGGTTTTAAGCGGGTCAATGCGGCCCGGGAAAAGCGCTATCATGAGGGACTGAAGTCAGGGAATTTTTATGCTCTACGCAATCATGGGACGCGACGGTCCCGACGGCGCAGCCGGTCGGGCCGGGGCCAGGGCCGCGCACCTGGACCGTCTGCAGGTGCTGGCCGATGCAGGTCGACTGGTGATCGCCGGTCCATTTCCGGCGACCGACAGCGAGGATATTGCGGCCACCGGCGTCACCGGCAGCCTGATCGTCGCGGAATTTGACAGCCTCGAGGCGGCGAGCGCCTGGGCTGACGCCGATCCGTATCAGGCCGCGGGCGTCTATGAGAGCGTCGACGTCCGGCCCTATCTGCAGGTGCTGCCGTGAACGAGGAGCGGATGGTCCGGATGAGGGAGCGGCTGGAGGCTGCGCTCAACACCGAGTTGCTCGAAATTGACGATGAGAGCCATCTGCATAAGGGGCATGTCGGCGCGCGTGATGGCCGAGGCCACTTTGCGCTCACCATCGCCGCCGCCGAATTCACCGGCAAGGCCCCGTTGGCTCGACATCGGCTGGTCTACGCCGCGTTGGGCGACATGATGCAAACGGATATCCACGCGCTGCGCATCGACGCGCGCGTCCCTGCGCAGGCGGCGCCGTGAGCCCAACCTCCACGCTCCTGGCAACCACGGTCTGCCTGCTGGTCCTGACGGGTTGCGGCGGGGGCGGCGGCACCGACTCTGCGGCGCCAGTTGACGCCGGCGAGGTAATTGCGACGGTGAACGGCAACGCGGTCACCGCGCCACAGCTCGACGCGTTTCTTGAATTCAGGCGCCAGACGCTGGACCAGCCTGAGGTCCGCGACGCGGCGCTCAAGGATCTCGTTGATATGCTCCTACTGGTCGATGAAACCCGCTCAAGCGGCCTGCTGACAGCTGAGGCCCAGGCGGCGCTCAAGGTGCAGGAGTGGTCCTTTCTCGCCAATCTCGCGCTGTCTGATATGGCCAGGAGTCAGCCGATCACCGACCAGGAAATCACGGCTGAGTATCAGCGCCAGCTAGAGCTGACCGGCGGAACGGAATACAAGCTAAAGCACATGCTGGTGCCGAGCCAGCTAGAGGGAGCCCAGCTGATCAGCCGCCTGACGCAGGGCGAACCCTTCGACACCCTGCTCGCGGAGCTCGACCCGGCAGCCGGCAGCGGTGGCGATCTGGGCTGGGTCAACCTGGTGCAGGTGCCGGAGGGCTTCACGCCGGTCCTCAAAAACCTGAAGCCTGGCGAGTTTTCCCCGATTCCGATCGGTTCAGAGTACGGCTGGCACGTGGTGCTGCTCGAAGACCAGCGAACCTTCCAGCCGCCCGCCCTCGATCAAATCGAAGAGGGCATCCGCAACAGCCTGTCGCGCCAGCGACTCGAGCGCCACATGCAGCGTCTGAGGAGCCAGGCGCGAATCGACCTGCAAAACGGACCCTGATTCACGCCATCGGTTGCGCTGAAGCGGGGTCCCAGCGGCTCCCAGGCGCGTCGTTTCGGCGTTTTCCGTCAGGGCAGGCTGACCGCCGACGCGGGCGCCCAGTCGGGCTGACGATGCTCGGCGGTAACGGTGGTATAAATGCCGCCCCGTACGTAGAATTCGGCCTCCAGTTTCATGTAGCGCGGCTGGCAGGTTTTGGCCATGTGGGCCAGGATCTCGTTGGTGACCGCCTCATGAAACGCGCCGCGATCTCGAAAGCTCCACATGTAGAGCTTGAGGGCTTTCAGCTCGAGGCAGGCCGCGTTGGGCACGTAGGTCAGGTGCAGCGTGGCAAAGTCCGGCTGCCCGGTTTTTGGGCAGAGGCAGGTAAATTCCGGGATTTTGATGCGGATGGTGTAATCCACGTCGGTTTGCGGATTAGGAAAAGTTTCCAGATCCGTAGACGGTTGGGTGCTCATGTCGCTTCCTTTAACTAACGATAATCAGCCGCGCGATCGGCGCGCGGCCCGGGTGAATTTTCTTCTCTGATGCGCCTTAAGACAATCAAACTGTCAGGATTCAAGTCATTTGTTGACCCAACAACCTTTCATCTGCCCAGCCATCTGATTGGCGTAGTCGGCCCCAACGGCTGCGGAAAGTCCAACATTATTGACGCCGTCAGGTGGGTGATGGGTGAAAGCTCACCCCGGCTGCTGCGCGGCGACTCGATGAGCGACGTGATCTTCAACGGCTCCAATTCCCGCAAACCAGTCGGCCAGGCTACCGTCGAGCTGCTGTTCGACAACAGCGAGGGCAAGCTGACGGGCGAGTACGCGTCGTTTGGCGAGATTTCGATTCGCCGCACCGTGTCGCGGGACGGCCAGTCGCAGTATTTTTTGAACGGGACGCGCTGCCGCCGCCGCGATATCACGGACCTCTTTCTGGGTACCGGCCTCGGGCCGCGGAGCTACTCGATTATCGAGCAGGGGATGATCTCCCAGCTGGTCGAAGCCCGGCCGGAGGAGCTGCGCGTGTACCTGGAGGAGGCGGCCGGGATCTCTAAGTATAAAGAGCGGCGGCGGGAAACCGAAAACCGGATCCGCCACACCCGGGAAAACCTGGAACGGCTGGACGACCTGCGCGGTGAGGTGGAGCAGCAGCTGCGGCGCCTGGATCGGCAGGCCAAGCAGGCCGAAAAGTACAAAGAGCTGAAGGCTGAACAGCGCCAGGGTGACGCGCAGCTCCTGGCTCTGAACTGCGCCAACGCGGCGGACGTGCTGGAGCAGGCGGCTGCGGCCCTGGGGAGCGGAGAAACGGAGCTGGAGGCCAAAATCGCCAAGCTGCGGGCGCTGGAGGCTGATCTGGAGGGTGAACGGCAGACGCAAAGCAAAGCGTTTGAGGCGGTCAACGCCGTGCAGGGTGAGATGTATGAAACGGGTTCCACCATCGCGCGTCTGGAGCAGTCGATCGCCCACCGGCGGGAGCTGACGGCGCAGCAGGGTAAGGAACAGCAGGATCTCAAGGACAACCTGCAGTCGCTGCGCGAACATCTCGATCTGGACCGGGTACACGGCGAGCAGATGACGCAGGAGATCGGTGAGCTCGAACCGGCGCTGGAAGCCGCGCGCACCAACGAAAACGAGGCGCTGGACGCCGCCCAGTCGGCGGAAGGGGCGCTGGCTCAGTGGCAAAGCCAGTGGGATGAACACAGCCAGTCGAGCTCCGATAGCAGCCGCCAGGCCGACGTTGAGCGCACCAAGATTGGCCACCTGGATCAGCAGCTGGTGGACGCGGGTCGGCGGCTGGAAAAGCTGGCTGAGGAAAAGCGGGCGGTGGCCACCGAAGATCTTAAGCACGAGCTGAGCGAACTCACCGGGCAGCGCGACTCGCTGGCCGGTGAGGCGCAGGCCCTGGAGGAGACGCTGGAAGGTCTGCGCACCGAGATGGCGACCAAGCAAGATGGGCTCCGAGACATCGACGACGAGCTCGCGGCGAGTCGCGACCGGAGTCAGCAGGCCCGCGGGCGACACAGTTCGCTGCTGGCGCTGCAGCAGTCGACTCAGGACACCAGCGCCGGGCTGCAGTGGTTAGAAGCGCAGGGATTGGGTGATGCCCCACGGCTCGCCAGTGAGATTCGGGTTGATCCCACCTTCGAGCACGCGGCTGAAAAAGTCCTCGGCCCCTTTCTGGAAGCGGCGCTGGTCGACGAGCTCGGCACGCTGGGCAGCGCCCTGCGAGCGTTCGACGGTGGCTCACTGACCCTGCTACAGCGGTCCGACGGGCAAAGCGGCGCCGCGGGAACGCTGGCGGAACATATGACCGGGCCCGCCGCCGCGATCGAACTGGCGTCCCATATCTTTGTCGCTGGCGATCTGGCGGAGGCTTTGGCGCGGCGCGACAGCCTGGAGCCCGGTCAATCGCTGATTACGCCGGCGGGCCAATGGGTGGGCAAAGCCTGGCTCCGTGTGTCCGCCGACCAGGATGACAGCGGCGGCGTGATCGCGCGGGAACGCGAGATTGCGGAGCTGGCCGAACAGCTTGAGAAACTCCATCGGGAGATCGAGACCCTGGCCCAGCGGAAGGTGTCGGTCGGCGAGGCGCTCAACGATCTGCAGATCCGGCGGGACGAGACGGCCCGCGAGCTGTCGATGAAAAACCGGCAAACCGCCGAGGCTGCGGGCCGGGCGGACGGCATTGCCGCACGCCTGAAGCACCTTGATGAGCGCAGCGAGCGAATTGCCTCCGAGTCGGCGGAGCTGGCCAACCGCATCGCCAACGACGAGAGCGCCGTGCAGGAGGCGCGCACCCGCCTGGAGGGAAGCGTGGAGGCGATGGCCCAACTGGAGGGCCGGCGGTCGGAGCTGGCGGAGCGGCGCACCGCAGCGGCGGCGGCGTTTGAGCAGGCGCGAAACAACGCCAACAAGGCCCGCTTGGCCGCTCACGAGCTGGCGCTGAAGCTCGAAGCGAAGCGAGCAGCGCTCAACTCGACGCAGCAGTCGCTGACGCGCAGCGAGCAGCAGATTGAGGCGCTCAAGGCTCGCAGTGAGGAGCTCACCACCCTGCTGGAGTCTTCCGATCAGCCCATCGCTGCGGACGAGAAGGCCCTGCAGTCGGCCCTGGAGCGGCGCAAGGAAATCGAGGCTCGGCTGGTGGAGAAGCGCAAGACGGCTGACGAACACGCCAGCCGGATTCAGGAGCTGGACCACGGGCGGCGTGATGCCGTCACCGCGGAAGGGCAGGCCCGGGATCGGCTGCAGCAGCTCAAGCTGGAGCAGGAAGGTCACCGGGTCCGGCTGGAAGGCCTGACCGGGCAGCTAAGATCCGGTGGTTTTGAGCTGGAGCCCCTGCTGGAAAGCCTGCCGGAGAACGCGGATCCGATTGCCATGGCTTCCGATCTGGAGAAGCTGGCCACCCGGATTACCCGGCTGGAGCCGGTGAACCTGGCGGCGATCGACGAGTTCGAAGAGCAGTCGGAGCGCAAGCGCTACCTCGATGAGCAGAACGAGGACCTCAACCGGGCGCTGGAAACCTTAGAGGCGGCGATCAAGACCATCGACAAAAAGACCCGGACACGGTTCAAAGAAACCTACGATCAGGTCAACGACGGCTTCAAGGACCTGTTCCCGCAGCTGTTTGGCGGTGGGCACGGCTACCTCGAGCTGGCGGGAGACGATCTGCTGACCTCTGGGGTGGCGATCATGGCCCGGCCGCCCGGCAAGCGCGTCAGCAACATTCACCTGCTGTCCGGCGGCGAGAAGGCGCTTACCGCCGTGGCTTTGGTGTTTGCGATCTTCCGTCTGAACCCCGCGCCGTTTTGCATGCTGGACGAGGTGGACGCGCCGCTGGACGACGCCAACGTCGGCCGCTTCTCCGATATGGTCAAACACATGTCGGAGCAGGTACAGTTCCTGATGGTGACCCACAACAAGGTCACCATGGAGGCGGCACACCAGCTGCTCGGCGTCACGATGGCCGAAGCGGGCGTGTCGCGTCTGGTATCGGTGGATATCGCTGAGGCAACGAGGATGGTTGACGGTTAATGGATGGGCTCCGCTGGATTTTGCTGGCCGTCGGTGCCGCGATTGTCGGCGCCATCTATTTCTTCGGCAGCCGCAAAGAGGCTCAGGCTCGGTTGCGGGAGCTCGAAGACGAGGCGGAGGCTCACGGCGACGACCCGGGCACCGAAGCCCCGGTTGCCGGCGAGCCGCTGGATGAGTCCATGGAGCGAGAGCTGGCCCGGCTGGGGCAGCTGATCGCCGAGGATCGTCAGCCGCCCACGCTGGACGTAGCGGACGGCCAAGTGGAGCGCGCCGCGGACGCCGAAGCAAGCGCCGATGGTCCGAGCGTTGATCTCCCGGATGACCCGGAAAAAATTGTCACTCTGCTGCTGCGCGGCAGCGGCACCGCACGACTGCACGGCACCGATATCGCCGAGGCGGCAGAAAAGGTGGGTTTGAGCTTCGGCGACCGCGGTATCTATCACCGCATGATGGACCGCGCTGACCATCAGGTAGCGGTGTTCAGCATGGCCAACATCACCAACCCCGGCACGTTCGATAAAGCCTCGATGGCAAGCACCTTTACGCCGGGGCTGTGTCTGTTTATGACGCTGCCCAACGAGCTGAGCGCGCTGGACGCCTGGGACGCCATGTTCGCGGCCGGCCAGCGCCTGGCTGACCTGCTCGAGTGCAGCCTGCTTGACGAATCCGGGAGCAGCCTCAGCCGTCAGACCGTTGCCCATATCCGCGATGAGATGCGGGAATACGATCGGGGCCACGAGCCGCAGGACCCCGAACGGCTATGAGCGACGTTTCGAGCCGGGTCTCCGAGCTCCGGCGCACGCTCGAAAGATACAGCCACGAGTACCACGTCCTCGACCAGCCTACCGTTCCGGACGTGGAATACGATCGGTTGATGCGCGAGCTTGAGGCACTGGAGGCGGCCAACCCGGAGCTGATCACCCCCGACTCCCCGACCCAGCGCGTCGGCGACGCGCCGCTGCCGCAGTTCGAGTCGGTGCAGCACGAGGTTCCGATGCTCTCGCTGGGCAACGCGTTTGCCGAGCAGGAGGTCGAAGAATTTGATCAGCGTATCCGCCAGCGCCTCGATCGCGATGAGCCGGTCAGCTATGTCGCTGAGCCGAAGCTCGACGGGCTCGCCCTCAGCCTGCTGTACCGGGATGGTCAGCTGGTCCGGGCGGCAACCCGCGGCGACGGCAATAGCGGGGAAAACGTCACGCTCAACGCCCGCACGATTCGCGCGATTCCCTTGCGCCTTCGCGGTGAGGTGCCGTCGCTGGTCGAAGTACGCGGTGAGGTCTACATCAGCAAGGCGGACTTTGAGCGCTATAACGCCAACGCGGAGGCCAGCGGGGCCAAGCGCTTCGTCAATCCGCGGAATGCCGCCGCCGGCAGCCTGCGCCAGCTCGACCCGCGGCTGACCGCGCAGCGGCCCCTGTCCTTTTTTGCCTACGCCGGGGCCCAGCTGGCGGACACGGAGCTCCCGCTGACGCACGGTGAGTTTCTGCAGCAGCTCCGCGAGTGGGGGCTGCCCGTCAGCCCCGATCACCGCGTGGTCGAGGGCCCGCAGGGCTGTCTTGACTATTACGCTGACATCGGCAGCAGGCGTGATGAACTGCCCTATGAAATTGACGGAGTGGTCTACAAGGTCAACGAATACCTCCTGCAGCGCGACCTGGGGTTTGTCTCCCGCGCGCCGCGCTGGGCGCTGGCGCATAAGTTTCCCGCCCAGGAGGAGCTCACGCGGGTGGAGGCGATTGAGGTGCAGATCGGCCGTACCGGCGCGGTGACGCCGGTAGCCCGCCTTGAGCCGGTCTTTGTCGGCGGTGTGACCGTGACCAACGCCACGCTGCACAACGAAGATGAGGTCAAGCGCAAGGATGTGAGGGCGGGGGACACGGTGGTCGTGCGGCGCGCGGGTGACGTGATTCCTGAGGTGGTCTCCGCGGTGCTCGAACGGCGCCCGGCTGACGCTAAGCCTTTTGTCATGCCCACGCATTGCCCGCTGTGCAACTCGCCGATTGTCCGGCGGGAGGGTGAGGCGGTCAGTCGCTGTACCGGCGGGATGATCTGCCCGGCCCAGGTCCGTGGCGGCTTGATCCATTACGTCTCGCGCCTGGCGATGGACATCGAGGGGCTGGGCAGCCAGGTGATCGATCAGCTGGTGACCGTAGGACTGGTTGGGACGCCCGCCGATCTGTATCGCCTGACCGTCGAGCAGCTGGCGGAACTGGAACGGCTGGGAGAAAAATCTGCGGCGAATCTGGTCGCCGCGATCGAAGCGAGCAAACAGACCGAGCTGGGGCGCCTGCTTTTCGGCCTGGGGATCCGGGACGTCGGACACGCGACTGCCCGAACGCTGGCGAGCTACTTTGGTTCACTCGACGCGTTGCTCAGCGCGAGCGTTGACGACTTTGAACAGGTCCCGGACGTGGGCCCGGTGGTGGCCGCCAGCCTCGCCGCCTACTTTGCCGATCCGGGCAGCCAGCAGCTGCTCAATCAGCTTCGAGCGGCGGGTTTGAGCTGGCCCGAGCATGAGCATCAGGCCGGTCCGGCGGAAGGGCCACTGACCGGGCGGACGTTTGTGCTGACCGGAACGCTGTCATCGATGCCACGGAGCGAAGCGCGCGCAGGGCTGGAGGCGTTGGGCGCTAAGGTCAGCGGCAGCGTGTCAAAAAAAACCAGCGGCGTGATCGCCGGCGACAATGCGGGCTCCAAGTTGACCAAAGCTCAGGATCTCGGTGTCGCCGTGCTGGATGACGACGCGCTGGCGCTGCTGCTCGCCGGCGATACATCGCCGCTGGATGCCGCCGAATGACACTAGGATTGACTTAGGACGGGTTTATCGCCACGATTCGAGGCATCGGGGTACGGCGAGGGCAAATTGAAACCAACCGACACCCAACATCCGGACTACTTTCACCGGGTTGTTGACTGCCAGTGGGCCTGTCCGGCCCATACCGACGTTCCCCTCTATATCCGCATGATTGCCCAGGGCCGTTTCGCGGACGCCTACATGGTCAATCGAGAATCCAACGTTTTCCCTGGCATCCTGGGCCGCGTGTGCGACCGCCCCTGTGAACCCGCCTGTCGGCGCGCGCGGGTCGACGATAAACCCGTGGCGATCTGCCGCCTTAAGCGGGTGGCTGCTGACTACCGCAGCGACGTTCAGGATCGACTGCCGAAGGCGCCGACCACCACCAACGGCAAGCGGGTGGCGCTGATCGGCGCCGGCTGTGCGTCACTGACCGTGGCCAACGACCTGCTCCCGCTGGGCTTTGAGGTCACCATTTTTGAGCGCTTCGATCGCCCGGGTGGATTGATGCGTACCAACATTCCCTCGTTCAGGCTGCCGGAAAAGGTCCTGGATGAGGAGATCAACGATATTTTGGCGATGGGTGCCGATCTTCAGTCGGGCTGCGAGATCACCTCGATGGCCAGCCTGCTGGAGCAGGGCTTCGACGCGGTTTTTGTCGGCACGGGTGCTCCGCGCGGCAAAGAGCTCGAGCTGCCGGGCCGCCACGACTCTCCGCGTATTCATATCGGTATCGACTGGCTCGAGTCGGTGTCTTTTGGCCATACAGAAAAGATTGGCTCGCGCGTGCTGATCATCGGTGTCGGCAATACGGCCATGGACTGCTGCCGGACCTCCCTGCGGCTCGGCGCCACTGATGTCAAAGTCATGGCGCGCAAACCCCGAGAGTTTTTTAAGGCCTCAGCCTGGGAGCTGGACGACGCCGAAGAAGAAAACGTTGAGATTGTGGTCAACCATTCTCCCGTCGCGTTTGTCGTCGAAGAGGGCGTGCTCACCGGCATGCTTTTTGACCGGATGGAATATACGGTGGAAGACGGGCGTATCGTCGACTCGCGTGTCGTTGACCAGGTCACCATACCGTGTGACGACGTGGTGCTGGCGATTGGTCAGGAGAACGCGTTCCCCTGGATCGAGCGGGATCTGGGAATCGAGTTTGACGAGTGGGACATGCCGGTTGTCGACCGCAGTACCTTTATGTGCACCCGTCCGGGCGTATTTTTTGGCGGAGACGCGGCCTGGGGCCCGGAGAACATCATCTGGGCGGTGGCCCACGGCCATGAGGCCGCGCTGTCGATCCATCGCCATTGCCTCGGCGGCGACGTCAACGATCGTCCGCCGCGAGGCGTCAACCTGCAGAGCGCCAAGATGGGCCTCCACGAGTGGAGCTTTTCGAACGACTTCGACGGCTCCGAGCGCCAGCTGGTGCCGCACGTCGATCTCAAAAAGCGATTTAAGAAGCTCAACATCGAGGTGGAGCTCGGCTACTCGCTGGAGGAGTTTCAGGTTGAGGTGGAGCGATGCCTGAACTGTGATCTGCAGACCGTCTTTGACGCGCCAAAATGCATCGAATGTGACGCCTGCATCGACGTGTGTCCGACCAGCTGCCTGACGATTACGGAAAACGCCGAGGAGCCGGCGCTGCGGGCCAAGCTCACCGTGCCGGCGGAGAATCTCGACCAGCCGCTGTTTGTCTCCGAAGTGCTGCCGCAGACGGCCCGCGTGATGGTCAAAGATGAAGACCAGTGCGTGCACTGTGGCCTGTGTGCCGAACGGTGTCCGACGGCGGCCTGGGATATGCAGAAGTCGCTGATCAAGATTCCCCATGCTGACGACCTGGTCGTCGATGAGTCTCCCGTCAGGATCGCCGCTCGACCTTGATGCCCGAGACGTCAGCGCCAGCCTAAACTATGGCCCAGAGTATGACCCTGAGTACCTCCTAGAGAACCGCTGATGACATCCGACCACGGTAAGCCCGCCCCCCTTGAAGCCGCTTCCCCGTCGGGAAGCCGGATCAACGATTTTGTCATCAAGATCGCCAACGTGAACGGCACCGGCTCGGCTTCGGCCAACGGCCTGCTGATGAAGTCGCTGTTTCGGATGGGCATCCCAGTGACGGGCAAAAACTTTTTCCCCTCCAATATCCAGGGGCTGCCGACATGGTACGAAATTCGGGTCAGTCGCGATGGCTATCGCTGCCGATCAGGGCAGGTCGATATCATGATTGCGATGAACAACGAGACCTACGCTGAGGATCTGGCGGAAGTAGCGCCAGGCGGGTTCTTTCTGTACGACGCCACCTGGCCCCGGGATAGTCAGCTGAGCCGGAAGGATGTCACCATCCTGGGGATTCCGCTGGCCGGCATGTGCAATGAGCACTTTGACCAGGCCAGGTCCCGCATCCTGATGAAAAACGTGGCCTACGTGGGCGCGCTCGCGGCGCTGCTGGAAATCGATATGGCGATTATCCGCGAGCTGCTCAACGAGACGTTTGCCAGCAAAGCTCACCTGGTCGACGCCAACCAGGCGGCCATCGATCTCGGCTATCAGTATGCGCAAGAGCACTTCAGCTGCCCGCTACCGCTGCGGCTCGAGGCGATGGACGAAACCGCCGGCCACATTATGATCGACGGCAACACGGCCGCCGCTTTGGGTTGTCTCTACGCCGGCGCCACCGTCGGCGCTTGGTATCCGATTACGCCCTCCACCTCGCTGATGGACGCCTTCAAGTCTTACTGCGAGCGTTACCGGGTCGACCCTGAGAGCGGCGAGCGTCGGTTCTGCATTGTGCAGGCGGAAGACGAGCTCTCCGCCGTGGGGATGGTTGTGGGTGCCGCCTGGGCTGGCGCGCGGGCGTTTACCCCGACCAGCGGTCCAGGCATTTCGCTGATGAGTGAGTTCATCGGTTTTGCCTACTACACCGAGGTGCCGATCGTACTGATCGACGTGCAGCGGGTGGGCCCGTCCACCGGCATGCCAACCCGGACCCAGCAGTGTGACATCCTCAGCTGCGCCTACGCCTCGCACGGTGATACCCGCCATATCCTGCTGTTTCCGGCTGACCCGCACGAGTGTTTTGAGCTCGCGGTTGCCGCGTTTGATCTGGCCGAACGGTTCCAGACGCCGGTGATGATGCTGACCGACCTCGATATCGGGATGAACGACTGGATGGCGCCGGAGCTGCAGTGGGATGACGGCTACGCGCCAGACCGCGGCAAGGTGCTGACCGCTGAGCAGCTGGCGGAGATGCCCGACTTCCATCGCTATGCCGACGTCGACGGCGACGGCGTTCCCTGGCGCAGTCTACCTGGCGTGCACCCGAACGGTGCCTACTTTCTGCGCGGGTCTGGCCATACGGAGCGGGGAACCTACACCGAAAATTCTGAGGAGTATCAGCGCGTCCTCGATCGACTTGAGCACAAGTTTGAAACCGCCAGAGACGCGCTGCCGGCACCGGTGGTGGAAATTTCCGCCGACACCCAGGTCGGGATTATTTCGATCGGCAGCTGCGACGGGGCGGTCCGAGAGGCCCGAGACCTGCTCGCTGGCCGAGGCTATGCTTTGAACTATCTGCGCGTGAAGGCATTTCCGTTTGCTGACGCAGTTGATGCGTTCATCGCCAGCCATCGCCGGATTTTTGTGGTGGAGCAGAACCGGGACGGTCAGCTTCGCCGACTGCTGCTGATGGAAACCCAGGCCACGCGCCAGCAGCTGAGTTCCATCCGGCACTACAACGGAATGCCGATCAGTGCCCGGGATATCGTCGAGGACATCGGACGCGCACTCAACCAGGAGGTTGCCGCATGAGTTTTATCCGCAAGCCGACGGTCGCTAACTCCAGGCTGCCGAAAAACGCGCTGGGGCTGACGCGCCGCGACTATGAGGGCGGCATGTCGACCCTTTGTGCCGGTTGTGGTCATGACTCCATCACCGCAGCTCTGGTCCAGGCCGCCTGGGAGCTGGAGCTGGTTCCTCATCAGGTAGCCAAGCTCAGCGGCATCGGGTGTTCCTCGAAAACGCCCGCGTACTTCATGAGCCAGGCCCACGGCGTCAATTCGGTTCATGGCCGGATGCCCTCGGTGGCCACCGGCGCCGGGGCCGCCAACCGCGATCTCGTCTGTCTCGGTGTCTCCGGGGACGGCGATTCGCTGTCGATCGGCTTCGGGCAGCTGGCGCACGCCATGCGCAGGAACCTGAACATGGCCTACGTGATCGAAAACAACGGCGTTTATGGCCTGACCAAAGGCCAGTTCTCGGCCTCAGCTGACGTGGGAAGCCGCGCTAAGCGCGGCGAGACGAACGTTCAGCCGCCGATCGACCCCGTGGTGACGGCGATTGCGCTCGGCTGCACGTTTGTTGCGCGCAGCTTCTCGGGCGACAAGCAGCAGCTGGTGCCGCTGCTGAAGGCCGCGATCCGTCACCGGGGTTTTGCGCTGCTGGACGTGCTGTCACCCTGTGTGACCTTCAACGACCACGAAGACTCCACCAAGAGCTATGCGTACACCCGGCGGTATTACCATCCCGCGATCCACGCGGATTTTGTGCCGCCGGCGCAGGACATCAAAACCGCCTACGATCATGGCGAGGCCATGCCGGTGGAGCTGCATGACGGCAGCCGGATTGTGCTGCGCAAGGTGGATGAAGGTTTTGATCCAAGCGACCGAGCGCGCACCATCGGCTTTCTTCAGGACGCGGCGAAACGCGGTGAGGTGGTCACGGGTCTGATGTACATTCAGCCGGGCCAGGACGATCTCCACGACGTCAACCACACCGTCCCGGGGCCTCTGCACAGCCAGCCTTACGCCGGGTTACACCCCGGAGCGGATGGCCTTAAGGATCTTCAGCGCCGGTATCGCTAGAAAACCAGATCCAGGCCCGGTTTCTGGGCCAGCACGTCAAAGGCAATGATCGCCCGCTGCCCCGGTCCACGGAACGGATGAACGTAGTGGGTGTACCAGGGCGGAAACAGGATCAGCTTGCCTTCCCGGGGCGTCAGCCGGCGCGTTGACGGAAAGCCGTGGTTGACCGACAGGGGCATCGGATTGATGAACTCGATGTGGCCCTCGGGATTGGCCATCTCCTCGGGGAGGTGAACGTAGTAAACCCCGCTGGCAATGTTTTTGTCCGTCGGATGCCAGTGTGGCCCCTGCCAGTCGCCGTCGCGCAGCAGGTTGGCCCACCCGACGGGCCAGGGGCTGAGCTGCTGGCTCTCCGACCCAAATACCTCCCGCACGTAGGCCGCGACGGCGTCGGTCAGCACCTCCTGGACAAACTGGTTGATCGTCGGGTTATCCACGGTGAACAGGTTCATGCGGGTGGAGGTCTGGTAGCCGCCCTGGGTTGAGATCTCGCCGCCGCCGACGGCGTTTTCCGGCGAGTTTTCAAACTGCTCCGCCAGCTGACAGATCAGTTCGTAGAGCGCCGTATTCAGCGACTCACAGCCCGCGAGCTGGCGCTGCAGCACCGTATTCGGATAGTGGATTTCGATATCGTCTTCAAAGGTCGTCAACGGTGCGGCACAGCCCGAAACTAGGAAGGGGTCACATTACCAGAGTGGGTCTGCGCTGATAAACTGACGGCCTGTGCCAAGGCCAAGATTTTTCATGACCCCCAACCAGTGGATCGAACGATGGTTTCAGCGGCTCTGGAACGAAGGACGGGCCGAAGCCATCGATGAGATGGTCGCCCCTGACGGCGTTCTGCTCGGGCTGCCCGGTGGGCCCTATCGCGGGCACCAGCAGATTCATGACTACTTCTCCGCTATGACCGATGTGTTCTGCGATTTTGACGTGGTGCTGAACGAGTCGATGGAGTGGGGCGAGGAAGGCATGGCACGCTTCAACCTCAACGTCACCCACCGTGGCTCTGGCCATCGGGCCGGGCTCGAGTGCGCGGCCTGGTATCGCTGCCGCAACAGCCTGCTGCTCGAGGGGCGTAACTACATTGATTTTCTGGCCCTGCTGCAGCAGCTGGGGCTCAGCTCAGCCGACTCGTTTCAGACGGCGGTCAGCCAGCGGCCGGTGACCGTTAGCTAGCGGCACTAAAGTCTGCGGAGGTCGTGACGCATGCGGACCGCATGTTCCCCGCGGGTGTAGTAGTGGCGAATTCGCTTGCTGGTGACAAAACCCCGCTGCTGATAGAACTTGACGGCGCCTCGATTGGACTCTCTTACCTCGAGCTCCACGTCAAACACGCCGGCAATCCGGCAGCTTTCTTCCAGCCAGTTCAGCAAACGTCCGCCGAGTCCCTGGCGACGCAGCGAGGGCACTACGCCCAGCAGACACAGGTGAGCGCGACGGGTGTAAAACTGCATCACCGCAAAGCCGCCGAGCGTCGGCCCGTGGCGGGCTGTCAACGCGACGTAGTCCGGGTGGTTGATGCAGCGGCGCAGCCGGCCTGGAGTCCAGCGCCAGGGGAGGCCGTATTCGATCAGATTGCGTGACAGCAGCGCCATGGTGGCCGCATCTTTGCCCTGAGCCGGTTCGACTGTCCAGATCTGATCCATGAGTTCAATGTAGCAATCGCAGCCATGGATGCAAGGACACTAGCCGCTCAGGGTTTGCGACGCAGGCTGCTGAATGCGGGAAGCTCCCAGGGGCGGATGGCAAACACCGCGCCGACGCCCGTTTTCTGCCCGTGAGGGAGGCTCGCATCGGCTTCTACCATGTCGTCGAACTCCACCGTGAGTCGCTCAATTGCCTGGCGCATGCGTTCCAGCGACTGGCTCGACAGGCGTCCGCCCATAAACCGGAGATGATCGGTGTCCCGGCTGAACCGGCTGTTGAGGAAATGCTGCTTCACGCTGCGCTCGAAGTAGCTCTGCACGGGCCCGTCCTTGCGCCAGGTGAAGTTTCGAGCCACCAGTCGCCGAACGCGATTGCCGGGCTTCAGCTCGATGATTCGCAGGCGGTCCAGGCGGGCCAGGCGCTGGATCAGCTCGTGTTCCGTGATGTCGAAGGTCTGCACAATTTCTTCGACCTGCCAGTTGTTCAGCGTCATAAACGCCGCTAGCAGCAGCTTGGGGTCCGCGAGGAGCTCTTCTTCCTGGTCTGGGGTGAGCTGGGTGAGCGGCTCGGGCTTGGTTTGGTTGAGCCCCGCGAGTTCCGTTAGTGACAGCTGTGCCAGGTCGCAGATCTGTTCTAGCCGGGCCAGCGTGACGTTACAGGTGGCAAACATCCGCTTGACGCTTGCCTCGCTCAGTTCGAGGTGTTCCGCAACTGTCGCGTAGGTGATGTTCTGCTCCCGCAGCACCTTCTTGAGCGTGTCGATCAGCGCGCGGGTTTGGATCATGCTGGACCCGCGTCGGCACCCGCCGTTGCGGCCACGGGGTTCTGGGTCTGGTGTTCGGGCGCGCTGGGCGCATGTCGATTGATGACCCGAAAGGCGGCTGCCGCACTCATGGCGCCGGCCGCCAGGTTGGCAAGCGCCAGCGCCACAAAAATGCCGTTGGCGCCCATGGCGGCACCCAGCAGCAGGGCTGCCGGGACGGCCACGACAAACATCCGCAGAAACGTGAGGCCAGCGGAAACCAGCGGCCAACCGGCCGCGTTGAGTGCACCCGCGGCCGCGATGTTGATGCCGTAGCCCAGGAGGGTCACCGGGACAATCCATAGGTAGTTTTGGGCGAGCTCCACAATTGCCGGGATGTCGCTAAACAGCTTGGGCACAAACGGCGCGAGCGGCGCAAGCAGCAACGCGCAGATCAGACCGTAGGCCAGGCAAAACTGGAAGCTGCGGACCAGGCTCAGCCGGACCCGGCCGCGCCGACCGGCGCCCCAGTTCTGGCCGATGACCGGCCCGATGGAGGCGGAGAGGGCAAACAGGCCGACCGCGGCGATGGATTCGATGCGGGTCGCAACGCCGAAAGCGGCGACCGCTTCTTTCCCGTGCCTGGCGAGCAGGGCGGTCAGGACGCCGACGCCGATCGGGTTGATCATGTTGGCCGCTGCGGCCGGAATGCCGACGTGAAGAATTTTCTTGAAGGAGTTGAGCACCTCCTGAATCGGGGGCAGATTCAGGGCGATCATCTTCTCACGGAAATACAGCACCCACAGGGCCATCAGCATGCCCGTCCCGTTGCTGATCACCGTCGCCAGCGCGGCGCCATGCATCTCCAGCCTCGGTGCGCCCAGCAGTCCGAAGATCAGGATCGGGTCCAGCACCACGTTGAGAAGCGCCGTACTGGTCATGATGATCCCCGGAACCTTGGCGTCACCGGCCGCCCGCAGGAGGCTATTGCCCACCATCGGAATCACGAGGAACGGCATGCCATAAAACAGCACGATGGTGTAGTCGACAACCAGCTCCAGGACCTCGCCGCTGGCGCCGAGGGAGGCATAGAGCGGCCTCACGAACAGGGCGCCCAAGATGACCAGGGTGGTGACCAGCAGAAAACTCAGCAGCAGCGCATCGGTGCTGCGCCGCGTGATCATCTCCTGATCACCCTTGCCGATACTGCGTGAAACGACCGAGGTGGCGCCGGCGCCGAGGCCCACCGACAGCCCGGTGATGGTCATAAAAACCGGAAAAGAGAACGATAGGGCGGAAAGGGCGTCCGTGCCGAGGCTGGCGACAAAGTAGGTGTCGACGACCGAGGTGGAAATCAGCGCCAGAATGCCGAAGGTCATCGGCCAGGTCAGGCGCATCAGATGACCGCGCACCGAGCCTTTGGTCAGGTCGCGGTTGACGGGTTTCTTGCTCATGACCCGCTCTTGTCGCGCCCGCGTTGAGTCCAGCTGGCTTTCAAGCGCCGCCTCCTGCAGTTCTTAGCGAAAGCCGCAGTGAGCTCGTCGGGTTAGGGCCACCGGCTCGATGGCGGGTGTTCCTGGACTAGCTGCGGCAGAAAAGATAGTGGCCTACGAGCCACTCCTGGCCTTCATTAAACCCGAACAGCTCCGCGCAGGCCATAAAAAAGATTCGCCAGCGCTGGATCCACAGGTCGACGTCCGCCTCGCCATAAACCGGCGCAAACACGTCAGCGATCTCGCTGCGGTGGCGATCCATGTTCTCCAGCCAATGATTGGAGGTCTTCTCGTAGTGCTGCCCGGACATGCGCCACTGGCGCTCGATGCTGAGGTGCTCCTGGAAATACAGCAGCGTGTCAGCGGCCGGCATCAGGCCGCCGGTAAAGAAATACCGCCCCATCCAGTCGTCTTTTCCCTCCACTTCGAAGGGATACATCGCTTCGCGATGACAGAAGATGTGCACAAACAGCTTCCCGCCGGGCTTGAGCCAAGTGTGGATGTTCTGCAGCAGGTGACGGTAATTCCGCATGTGCTCGAACATCTCAACCGAAACCACCCGGTCAAACTTGGCGTCGAGCGTCAGCTCTGCGACGTTGGCGGTGATCACCTCGACATTATCGAGTGAACGCTCAGCCGCCTGCGCGAGGATGTACTCACGCTGTGGCGCGCTGTTGGAGACAGCGGTGATTTTGGCGTCGGGGTAATGCTCCGCCATCCACAGCGTCAGTGAGCCCCAGCCGCAGCCGAGCTCGAGGATATTCTGTCCGTCAGCCAGCTCCGCACGCTGGCAGGTCAGGGTGAGCATGGCCTCTTCAGCCTGGTCGAGCGTTGTGACGCCGGCTGGGTAGTAACAGCTCGAGTACTTGAGCCTCTTGCCGAGGCATCGCACAAAAAAGCCTGGCGGCACCTCGTAGTGCTGCTCGTTGGCCGCGTCGGTGTGGATGGCCACCGGACTCTCTCGCAGCTCGGTGAGCACTTCGCTGAAGCGCTCGTGGCGCCTGATGGCGTCATGAGCAAACTCTTTTCGCAGGCGTTTACGATTGAGCCGGTTGATGCCAAAGCGGATCAGCGGATCGGGAATCCAGCCTTTTTCGGCCCAGGCGATGGTGCTCATGTCGCCACCGCTGCCGGCGCCTCGCCCGCCGGGCGAGTGTCAAAATAGCTCGCGAGCTTGAGCAGGGCCGGCGTGAGCGCCGCCCAGGCAACCCCGATCACGCCGTAGGCGAGCAGCACTTTATCGGGATTGATGAACGCAGCATCCCAGGCTGACGCGGCGATCCAGTAGGCGAAGGGTCCGCCGATGGCGCCGAAGACTACCGCCAGCAGCGTTTTGCCTTTGAGCCACGCCATAGAGTGGTTCAGCGTCAGCGCAAACGAGACCCACATCGCCCAGATCCAGACTGGCGCGAGCTGCTCGCTGGGAACCGGCGTAGCAAACGTCAGCAGCCCGAGCTGGACGTAGATCGTATCCACGACAATGCCCAGCACCAGCACGACCAACAGCAGCTTGAGGTCCGCAGCCGCACTGTGCGAGCGAGTCATCTCCCAGAAGGCAAACAGCGCAACAGCGACAATGCCCAGCCACCAGTAGCCGTGCGCGCCACCCCACCCGCACGCGATCCAGCAGATTTGAAAAGCCACAAAGTTCAGAAAAACGTTCATAGAGCCGGTACCAGTGATTCGCGGCGTGAGCCGGGTTTAGTGAGCAGCATCTGCGCGTTGCCGATCGAGCGTTCGAGAAAGCCACCCTCGCAATAGCACAGGTAGTATTCCCACATGCGGATAAAGGTTTCGGGATAGCCCTGCTGGCGGACCTCATCCAGGCGACTCAAGAAACGTCGCCGCCACTCGCGCAGCGTGAGGGCGTAGCTGGGTCCGATGTCTTCCAGATGAAACAAACGCAGGTCCGACACCCGGGCCACCGCGCTGCAGATCGCGTTGATCGAGGGGATAAAGCTGCCGGGAAAGATATAGCGCTGAATAAAATCGACGCCGCCGATTGCCTGATCGTACAGCTGATCCTGAATGGTGATGGCCTGGAGCAGAAACATGCCGTCGGGTTTGAGCAGGGCCGCGCACTGCTGGATGTAGGTATCGAGGTAGTGGTGTCCCACCGCCTCGATCATCTCGATGGAGACCAGCTTGTCGAACTGTCCATCCAGGTCGCGATAGTCCTTCTTGAGCAGCGTGATTCGATCGGTGAGCCCGGCGTCTTCGATGCGGCGCTTCGCCTGGTCGTGCTGTTCCTGGGAAATGGTGGTGGTGGTCACATGGCAGCCATAGTGGCTGGCGGCAAAGATTGCGAAGCCGCCCCAGCCGGTGCCGATCTCCAGTACGTTATCGCCGGGCTTGAGCTCAAGCTTGCGGCAGATACGATCGAGCTTGTGATCGGACGCCGTCTCCAGCGTTTCCTGCGGATCCCGGTATACCGCGCTCGAGTACATCATGTTGCGGTCTAGAAACAGCGCAAAAAAATCGTTGCCCAGGTCGTAGTGCGCAGCGATGTTACGGGCACTGCCGTCTCGCGTATTTCGGTTGCGTTTATGGAGCCACTGCAGTACCGGCGCACTCAGCCGAGCCAGGCCACGCTGCAGCTGATTCATCGTATCTTTGTTGCGCACAAATACCCGGATGACGGCGGTCAGATCCTCGGCCTCCCAGTGTCCTTCCATATAGGACTCCCCCGCGCCAACCGTGCCGCCAAAGGCGATAAAACGGTACATCTTTGGGTCGAGGACAATCACCCGGGCACAGAGCTCCGGCGGGGCCTGCTCGTCGCCAAACTGGTATTCGTTGTTACCCTCAACCAGCGTGACCTGACCTTGCTCGAGCATAGAAAACCGCTTGAACAGCTGCTGGCGCAGCCACTGGGTCGTGAAAGATCTGGAGTCTGGTTGAAGGCGGGTTTTCGTGCTGGTCATGAGTGCTGTGTCTTGTCTTGGGCATGCTTCGGGTGCACGTGGACGGGAACGCGCTTGAGCCAAAGCTTGAGGGCCTGCCAGTGGATGGCCGAAACGACCTTGCCGCACATCAGCGGATAACGAATCAGGCAGCGGTTCAGGTTCGATCGGGTCATCGGCAGCTGCTTTAGCACCATCGTGGCGTCGAATTCATTTTCCGTTCCGTCCGTCACTTCCATGTGAATGACGTGCTGCCGATCCGGCGGCGTGAACCGCCACCGATAGTGGCGCTTCATGCCGATAAACGGTGAGACGTGAAACTGCTTGGCAAAGGAAAAATCCGCCTTGCCTGCCGTGGCGTCGCCCAGCGGCAGAACGTACTGAAAGCGTTCTTTCCAGGGCGTGTTGGTGATCTCCGCGACGATGGTGTTGAGCGTTTCGCCGTCCTCTTCGAAGCAGTAGTAAAAGCTCACGGGGTTGAAGCAATGCCCGACGTAACGCAGATGGGTCAGCAGCCGAACCGGGCCCGCCGGCGGTGTGAGCCCCTCCTCCGCAATCCGCTGCTGCACGCAGGACTTCAGGTCACCCTCGCGGCCGAGGTAGTCGCTGCGGCGGAAACTGCCCAGGTTGAAGGCCTCCCGGGAAAACCAGCGAGACAGTCCCAGCACCGCGTCGATCTCATCCAGATCCAGATAAATTTGGAACACCTGATAGCGGAAGCTGTGCGCCGCCGGCTGGTAGCGCCGATGCCGAACAAAACCCCGATAGATGGCGCTATGCATCCAGCGACTCCCGCAGGGTGTTGGCGGCATTCAGGCCGCTGACGACGCCATCCTCATGAAAGCCCCAGCCCTGCCAGGCGCCGCAGTAGTACGTGCTGCTGCGCCCGTTCAGCGCTTTGGCCTTGGCCTGCGCCGCCACCGATTCCCGCGTGTAGATCGGATGCTGGTACTGCATGCGGGCCAGGATTTTCTCGGGGTCGATCTGGTCGGTCTGGTTCAGGGTTACGCAAAAAGTCACCGGTGCTTCCAGCCGCTGAAGGATGTTCATATTGTAGGTCACGGTGCAGGATTTGCTGGCGGTGCTGTCCACCCGGGCATTCCAGGCGGCCCAGGCCGGCCGGCGACGCGGCAGCAGTCGCTCGTCGGTATGCAGGACCGTATCGTTGCTCTGGTAGGGAATGGCGCCGAGCACGTCCCGCTCCTCATCGCTGGGGTCGGCCAGCAGCGCGAGCGCCTGATCGCTGTGGCAGGCGAAGATCACCCGGTCGCCTTGCCAGGAGCCGTTACCCGTTTGGATCTCGACCTTGGCCCCCTTTCGACGAACCTCTTGCACCGGGCAATTGAGCTCAACCGATGCGTTGAGCCGCTCGATCAGCGCCTCAACGTAGCTCGCAGAACCGCCGCGAACGACGCGCCACTGAGGCCGGCCCTTGAGCTTCAGCATCTGATGGTGATGAAAAAACTGCACCATATAGCGCATGGGGAATTGCATGATCTGGGACGGCGGGGCCGACCAGAGTGCCGAGGCCATCGGAATCAAATGATCGTTGATAAAGGTCGCGCTGTAGCCTTCGGTCATTAGATATTCGCCGGTGCTGGGGCCCGGATCGTCGCTCTCCAGCAGCGCTGGCGCCGCCTGATAAAACCGACGGATGTCTGCTAGCATCCGCCAAAAAGCCGGCCGGACGAAGTTGCGCCTCTGACAGAACAGTTTGGGGATAGAGTTGGGGTTGTATTCGAGACCACTCTGGGCGTTGCTGACCGAGAAACTCATTTCGGTGTCCAGCAAGGGCACCTCTAGCTCGTCGAGCATCGCGGTGAAGTTGGGATAGTTCTGCGCGTTGCAGACGATGAACCCGGAGTCAACGCGATAGGTTCGCCCCTTTAGCTCCAGCGTATGGGTGTGGGTATGACCGCCCGGATAGTCGGCCTTCTCGAATACCGTAACTTCACCCTCACGATCGAGCGCGCGGGCCGCCACGAGGCCTGAAACCCCGGCGCCAATCACCGCGATGCGGCTCATGAATCGGTGTGGTTGGCCGCAATGCCGGGCGCTTGGTCCCCTGCTGATTGGCTCGCGTCGCCTTGTCCTCGGCGCCCGTTTCTTCCCTGCTCAAGGACCCGTTCCGGGACCGGCCGGATGTCCCAGATCAGACCGACGGCCGCCATCATCCGCAGCAGGTAGTAGGTCACGTCATACTCCCACCAGTAAAACCCCTGGCGCGCTGATGCCGGATAGCGATGATGATTGTTGTGCCAGCCTTCACCCATGGTCAGGATCGCCAGCAGCGCGTTGTTCCGCGAGGTATCGCCGGTCTTAAAGCGTCGGCTGCCGAAGCGGTGGGCGAGAGAGTTGATGGTGAACGTGCCGTGGTAGAGCGCGACGGTGGACACAAAAAACCCCCAGATCAGCATCTGCGCGGCTGAGGTCCCGGACGCGGGGTACTGCTCGGCTACCCAGCCTCCAAAAAAGAACAGGGACACAGCCAGTGCCACCGGGACAAGCAGATCGGAGCTGTCTAAAGCGCGTAGCTCGGGGAATTTCGCCCAGTCGCGAACGCGTTCCTGGCGAGTCGCAAAGTTTTCTTGCTGGAGAAACCACAGCATGTGCGCCTGCCAAAAGCCGGCCTGGGGTGAATGCGGGTCCAGGTCGGTATCGCTGTGGCGGTGATGACCGCGGTGATGAGCGGCCCACCACAGGGGGCCCCGCTGGACCGAGGAGGCGCCGATGACGGCGAAAATAAACTGCACGATCCGGCTGGTTTTAAACGCCCGGTGCGAAAAGTAGCGGTGATAAAAGCCGGTGATGGCGAACATCCGTACCACGTACAGCGCCACCGCCACCGCCACCGCAATGGGGCTAACGCCGACCCAGATGACGCCGAAACACATGAGGTGCATGCCGATAAACGGCAGGATGCGGATGTAGTCAATGCCCTCTTTGGGGTTTTCGACCTCCGAGTTGGAATCGATCCAGAGCAGCAGCGTCCGCCACCATGGCCGGGCGCTGCGTGTATTCACCGATGTCCCCATATCCTTCCTTTAGCCCGCATTGTGCCTGCGGTCTCTTTTCCCCTCACACCCCGTCAGCTTTTCGTTTGACCGGTGACGCTGCCGTGAAACTGTGGTCGTCAGACCATTGACATCAGCCACCGCTGCCCGGGAGGACCTGCCTCAAAAAAGCTGGAATTGACCGATCGTCGTTGCTACCTGGCTTGTGGTGCCTCCACAACAATTTCGGTCAGCACCGAGTTGGCAATAAAGCAGGCTTTGTGTGCCGCGTGGTGCAGCTGGTCTAAGTCTTCCTGGGACGGCGCCGGGCCGGAGAACGTGATCTCCGGGCGCAGCGTCACCCGCGTCATGACCATGCCGCGTTCGGTTTTGCCGAGCGTGCCCTCGGCTTGATCCAGATATTTTTCGACGACGAGCCCTTTGCTGGCGGCCAGGTACAGAAAGGTCAGCATGTGGCAGGACGACAGCGAGGCGGTAAAGGCCTCTTCGGGGTCAACGCAGTCTGCGTTGCCGCGATAGCCAGGTGCTGCCGAAGCGTTGAGCGTTTGGCCACCAGCGAGTCGCCAATGGTGATCTCGGGGGTACGCGGCGGGCGTAAATTCGCCGTCGCCCAGCTCCCAGCTAACGGTTGCGGTATGGGTGCTCATCGTTCAGATCCAGCCAAAACGTTATTCTACCGCTGCTCTGTCCCGAGGGGCCATGCCCTGTGTCTGGACATTAGCGTGGGGAAAAAAACTGGACGATTGCACCGTCCGGCGTGCGAACGGTGAACAGGTCGAGCTGACCGTACGGGGCGATCGTCGCGGGTACACGCTCGCCAAACAGCGGCCAGCCGCGCTCCGTGATCGATGCTGCTGCTCGTTCAGCGTCCTCCACCTCAAAACGGACCGCCAGGATGCCGAGATTGGGCGCCAAGCACCGATCGGCATAATCGTTGCCATCGAGATCCATGACCTCGATCATTTCCATTCGCCCGAACTCTCCGGCCTTGGGGTAGACGATGCCAGCCCGGTAGCGAACGCTGGTCGTCAGGTTGATGGGAATGCCCAGGGGCGTCGCCTGCGGTTTGGGCGCGACGTAGGGTTTGCCGTTGTAGAAAGTGTCGAAGCCCAGCACCTCAGTGAAAAACTGATAGGCCGCGTCCCGATCTCGAACCATCTGCATCATGTTGAAGGGGCGGGTGAGCCGGTCGAAAGGGCCGATCGCTTCGGGAAGCGGTGGCTCGAGTCGCTCATAACCTTGGACCTGGACGCCGTCGGGGCCGCGATAGATCACCACCCGGAGCTTCGACTTGCCAAAGGTCAGGTCTGTAATCGGAGTTTCGGTCCACCAGCCAAGCTCGATCGCGTCCTGGTAAACCCGGTCCATGTCTTTCATGCGAATCATCAGGCTGAAGTAGCATCCGCTGTCCCAGGTTCGGGCTCCAGGCCTCATCGGCACCCTGGGTCCGGCGTTCTCGAACCGAACGAGCCGGACCATCCCGCTGTTGTTCCCGGCATGAGTCAGCAGCAACGACTCACCGGCGGCGTCTGCTGGCAGGCCCCAGGCGTCAAGCTCGCTGCGCTCAACGCTGCCTCGATGCACGGCTTCGTAACCACCGATTTGGGTAAAAAACGCGGCGCTGCGGTCCAGGTCGGTCACGCTGACCACCGCTTCGCGCCAGGGGGAATCGGTAATGGGCGCGACGGATTGCGCGCTTGTCGGCGTCACTGCGGCAAGGCCGGCCAGCAAACCGACGACAACACCGATCATCAATTTGAGCACTGGGTTCGCACGGTTGTCGGGCACACGCTAGTAAGCATAGCGCAGGGGGAAGCCCGAACCGAGCTGTGGGTCAAACGTGATAGTTGCTGACTGACCAGTCATTTAGTAAATTACTGACCTATGAGTCAGCAACATCAAGACGAAGCGTCTCCGGAACCACGATTTCAGCGGCGTAAGGACCAGCGGCCCAAAGAAATTGCTCAGGCTGCGCTGGAGGTTTTTGCCGAGCGCGGCTTTGCCGGAGCGCGAGTATCGGATGTCGCGGAGCGCGCAGGGGTCAGCAAGGGATTGATGTACCTCTACTACAAGACCAAGCAGGATCTCCTCAAGGCGGTCATCCGAGGTTTTATCGAGCCGAGGGTCCGGGACATCGCGGCTGCGATCGAGGGGTGGAATGGATCCGCCGCGGCTTTTCTCCGCGGACCGTTTCTCGAAACCATCAGCCAGCTTGCTGCCTCTCGGGCCGTAATCATCATCCGTCTGATGATGGCTGAGGGACCAAATCATCCTGATCTCACGAAGTACTACTATGATCACGTGATCACCGTTGGTCTCGGCGCTCTGTCGGGCCTGCTTGACCGGGCGGTAGAGCAGGGTGAGTTCCAAACGTCAGGCATCCACCGCTATCCGCAGCTGCTCCTGGCGCCGGTGGTAATGGCGGCGGTCTGGCAGACCGTGTTTGACCGGCACCAGCGGCTGGACGTGAAGGCATTTCTGGCCGCTCACGTGGAAACCGCCATCAGCGCTATGGCCCGGCCGCAGGGCGACGGGGTGACGCCATGAACCGTCGGCTGCTAACGCTGGGATTCATACTTTTGCTGCTGACTGCCTGCACCGACACGGATCCTAACCTGATGGTTGGGCAGCTCGAGACGGAGCGCGTGCAGGTCAGCGGTCCCATCACCGAACTGATCGTGGCCATGCCGGTTGCCGAGGGTCAGCGCGTTGCTGAGGGTGACGTGCTCTTCCAGCTCGATCCGGCGGTCACCAAGGCGGCCAGGGCCCGAGCGGTTGCGGTGCTGGCGGTGAGTGAGGCGCAGCTGGCGGAAACTCGCCGCGGTCCGCGGTCCGAAATCATCGCCGCGGCGGCGGCGCGTCAGATCCAGGCGAGCGAAGACCTGACCTTGCGAATAGCGGCCCTGAAACGGGTGCAGGACCTTCAGCGGCAAAACCTGGCCTCAGACGACGACTACGACCAGGCGCTGGCCGCCCAGAAAATGGCGCAAGCCAGACTAAAGGAATCGGAGGCCGCGCTCGCCGAGCTCCAAAACGGCAGCACTACCGAGGAGCTGGCGCGGGCGGCGGCGGCGGTCGAGCAGGCGCAGGCTGAGCTGGCGATGCTGGAGCTGGATCTGGAGCGGCTGACGGTCCGGGCACCGGTCGCAGGCAGGGTGGAGCAGGTGCTGATCGAGCAAGGCGAGCGTCCTCGCGCGGGTGACCCGGTACTGACGCTGCTGAGGCTCGATGACACCTTCGCACGCATTTACGTCCCGGCGCAGCTGCGATCTCAGGCTCGTGTCGGCCAGCCCGTGGAACTGCAGATTCAGGGCCAGGATGCGTTGCTTGGCGGCAGCCTGCGATGGGTGTCTGCCGATGCTGCGTTTACCCCGTATTTTGCGCTGACCCGCCACGACCGCGATCGACTGACCTATCCAGCCGAGGTGGCGCTGCAGGGCTCGGTCAGCGAGCTGCCGGCCGGTATGCCGCTGGAGGCGCGATTTGTCGACCCCTGAGCAGGCCGCGATTTCCGCCTCGGGGTTGAGCAAACAGTTTGTCCAGCTGCGGGCGGTATCCGACCTGAGCCTGGAGGTACCGCGGGCATCTATCTACGGTTTTCTTGGGCCAAACGGATCGGGGAAGTCCACCACCATCCGGATGCTCTGTGGGCTGCTCGCACCCACCAGCGGTGAAGCGCATGTGCTCGGGCTGTCGGTCGCAGGGAACGCCGCGCGGCTCAAGGCTCGTATCGGCTATATGACCCAGAAATTCTCGCTGTACGGGGACCTGAGCGTCCGGGAGAACCTCAGCTTTATCGCCAGCATCTATGGCCTCGCCGGACGTCGCGCGCGGGCGCGCATCGACGAACTGCAGCGCCGCTATGATCTGGTTGAGCAGCAAACTCAGCTGGCCGGCACCATGAGCGGGGGGCAGCGCCAACGGCTGGCGCTGGCGGCGGCGGTGCTTCACCAGCCGGAGCTGCTCCTGCTGGATGAGCCGACCAGCGCGGTCGACCCGCGCAGTCGCCGGGATTTCTGGGCCCGCCTGTTTGAGCTGGCCGAAGCCGGGACAACCATCTTGGTTTCAACGCACTACATGGATGAAGCTGAGCGTTGCCACTACCTGGCCATTTTAGATCGCGGGGTGAAGGTTGCCGACGGCGACCCGGAGGCGCTCAAGCGTGCTACGGGTATGCATGTGGTTGAAGTGCTGGGCCAACCGGTTGGGCCGCTGCAGCAGGTTCTGTCGGCAGCCGACGACGTGTTCAGCGTCACCCAGCTTGGCATCAGCCTCCGGGTGTTGCTGCCAGCGAGCTGCGGCGACCCCGAGGCGCGGGTGAGAGAGCTGACCTCAGCCGTTGCCCATGATGCTCGGATCCGCCTCGTTGATCCGTCGCTGGAGGACGTATTTGTTTCGGCGACCCAGTCTCCCAAGCGATGAAAGCGGCGCTTTTTAGGCTGACCGCGGTGATGGTCAAGGAAATCCGGCAGCTCCGGCGGGACCGGCTGACCTTTGGGATGGTACTGGGCATGCCGCTGATGCAGATGCTGCTGTTTGGCTATGCGATCAACATGGACGTCCGCGACCTCAAGACGGCGGTGGCCAATCAGTCGGGCAGCATGCTGTCCCAGCGTTTTATTGCGGACGTTCGCCAGACTCAGGTTGCTGACATCATTATCACCACAGATTCGCCGCAGTCGCTGGAGGCCCTGCTGCGGCGCGGCGAGATATCGGTGGGCATACACATACCGAGCGACTTTGATCGGCGCCTCACCGATCCGCACCGACCGGCGGCCCATCTGTTGATCGACGGCACGGATCCGACCATTACCTCGGTCGCCAACCAGCTGAGCGCCCTGGTGCCGGATGCACCCAGCGGGCTGACCGACACGCGACACATCGAGGTGCGGCCTTACTTCAACCCGGAGCAGCGCAGCGCGGTCAACATTGTTCCCGGACTGCTCGGCACCATCCTGACCATGACGATGATGCTGTTTACGGCGGTGGCGATCGTCAGAGAGCGGGAGCGGGGAAATCTCGAGCTGTTGATCAACACGCCCGTGAGCACACCCGAGCTGATGGTGGGAAAGGTGGTGCCGTACATCCTGATCGGCTTGGCCCAGGTAGCGTTGATTGTCGCGCTCGGGCAGGTCTTGTTTAAGGTGCCGTTCGCCGGGACCATTGGCAACCTCTACCTGGGTGCGGTCGTGTTTATCACCGCTAATCTGGCGCTTGGCCTACTGATCTCAACCGTCGCTCGAACGCAGTTTCAGGCCATGCAGATGACGTTTTTTATCATGCTGCCGTCGATCCTGCTTTCCGGTTTCATGTTTCCCTTTGAGGGTATGCCGGCTTTTGCCCAGTTTTTGGGTGAGTGTTTGCCCAACACCCACTTCATCCGGATTGCGCGGGGCGTCATGCTCCGTGGCGCCGACCTTGGCGACTTAGCCGGTGAACTGCGTTCGCTGGGTCTGATCGCGCTGGTGGCGCTGGGGTTGGCGATGGCTAGATTTTCTCGGAGGTTGGATTGAGGTGGGGGCTGAGCGTCGCGCGATGCGTATGGACTGGGGGCGAAGGCCAAAGCTTGGGAAAGCGAGCAGGCGTGGAGGCTAAGAGGTTGCTGGGTACATTGCGACGGTTGGTGGAGAGGATGATTCGCCTGCTTTGCAGGCTCACCCCTCAAGGGGGTCGCTCAGTCGCTGCGCTCCTGCGCGATGCGTCGCGCGCTGCGCGCGCTCGGCTCGAACCCCGCTCGCTTTGCTCGCATGGGGTTCGAATCAAGTCTCCTCGGCCCTCCAAACCAAAAAACCACCGCATGCGGTGGTTTTTTGATTTGGCGCGCCGGGGAGGATTCGAACCCCCGACCTCTTGGTTCGTAGCCAAGCACTCTATCCAACTGAGCTACCGGCGCATCCGCCGCTGCCCAACCGGTCGGGTCTGGCAGCGAGGGCGCGAATTATCCCAGTGGGTCCGTGGGCCGTCAACCGCGATCGCGATATTATGTGGCCCGGATTTTAGTGAGGTGCCCGATGGCGTTTGATCATCCTGAGTTTGACGGCCACGAGGAGGTGGTTTGGTTTCACGATGCCCCGACCGGTCTAAGGGCGATCACGGCCCTGCATCGCGTCCGCGGCGGGTCTGCGCTCGGCGGCATTCGATTTCTCCCTTATCCCGACGACCACGCCGCCCTGACCGACGTCCTGCGATTGAGCCGAGCGATGACCTACAAGTGGGCGCTCACCGGTCTGGAGTTTGGTGGCGGGAAATCGGTGGTTATCGCCGACCCTGAACAGAAGACGCCTGACCTGCTGCACGCCATGGGCCGGTGCATCGACTCGCTCCATGGCCGCTACCACGGCGCACCCGATGTCGGAAGCTGTGCTGAGGACATGGCCGTCATTCGGGAATCCACCCAATATGTGGCCGGCTTGCCTGGCTCAGATACGTCGGTACCGACAGCCAAGGGCCTGTTCCACGCGATTGCGGCCATGGCCAAGGTGACCCTCGATGCCACAGACCTGGCCGGTGTTTCTGTGGCTATCCAGGGCGCTGGCGGGGTCGGTGGTCGCCTTTGCCGACACCTCGGCGAGGCGGGGGCTGTGGTGAAGGTTGCCGACGTCGACTCGCGGCTGGCTGAAGAGGCCGCAGGGAGCTGTGGCGGTGAGGTGATACCGCCGGAACAAATCCTGAGTGAGCGGGCAGACATCCTGTCACCCTGCGCTTTGGGTGCCGTGCTCAACGAGGACTCCATTCCTAAGCTCGGTGCCAAGGTCATCTGTGGCGCCGCCAATAATCAGCTCGCCGAGCTGGCTGATGCTGATCGGCTGCTCGAGGCTGACGTCACCTGGGCCCCTGACTACGTTGTCAGCGCCGGTGGCATCATCGGCGGCGCCCGGGAGATGGGGATCATCGATGACGCCGGGTGCAATGCTCGCCTGGAGGGTATCGGCGACACGCTGCTCAAGGTTTTGGATCGTGCGCGGCGTGAGCACGTCAACACCGATCAGGCGGCGAAGGCGATGGCTCGGGAGATTATTGGTTGACTGAGGGGTAGGGCGCCGTCGCTTCGCTGCGGCGTCCAAGTTGCTGGCGCAACTTGTCGAACCTGGAGGGTTCTCCGTACTACACTCTCTCTCTGCCACTAAAAAACCCGCGCGGGGCTTTGGTTGCGTTACGGGGCTCGTTGGGGTGGGTCGGGATTGATTCGCAAACGAAGTATCGTTTGCTCACCCCTTTGGGGCGCCTCGCTTTGCTCGGCGTCCAAGTTGCTGGCGCAACTTGTCGAACCTGGAGGGTTCTCCGTACTACACTCTCTCTCCGCCATTAAAAAAACCCGCGCGGGGCTTTGGTCTCGTTACGGGG